>JAOZPI010000034.1:0-5536 GCA_029932835.1 archaeon
CCTTTTTGTCAAAAAGGCTTTGGTGCACATGCATCCCGGTTCCATTAACGCCAAAGATTGGCTTTGGCATAAAGGTTGCGTAGAGATCATGCACGCTCGCCACTGCCTTGAATGCAAACTTCAGGGTGAGCGTACTATCGGCTGTTTTGAGTGCAGGCCCATACTGGAAGTCTATTTCATGCTGACCCCCAGCTACCTCATGATGGCTCATTTCTACATGGATACCCATCCTCTCCAGAGCGAGTACCATATCCCTTCTGACTCCATAAGCCTGGTCTGCCGATAGATCAAAGTATCCGGCGTTATCATGGGGGAGGGGGGCGATAACATCACCAGTCCTCTTAAACAGGAAGAACTCCAGCTCTGGGCCTGTGTTATAATAAAATCCCATTTCCTCGGCCTCCGCCATATTGCGCTTTAGAATGTATCGGGGATCTCCCTCAAATGGTTTCCCATCTGGCATATAAACATCGCATATGAGCCTCGCGGTACTCCCCGAATCCGTGACCCGCCAAGGGATAACAGTATAGGTGCTAGGGTCTGGCATCAGGTACATATCGCTCTCGCATATCCGCGTAAAGCCCTCAATTGAGGATCCATCGAACCAGGTCCCCTTTTCCAGGGATTCGCCCAAGTCCTCCACCGGTATTGTCAAGCTCTTCACCGTACCGAACAAATCGGTAAACTGAAGATCCACAAATTTCACTCCATCCTTTTTGGCCCTTTCCAGAACAGCCTCCTTTTCTCTATTTATGCTTTCCATTTTGGATATTTTGTCCTTTTGTTTAAAATTATGCGGTAATTTATGCATAATCCTTTAAAAATGTTTGTTTTTTATAAAGATTTTTTAAAAAAGAGCATAAAAATAAGGAAAATCAAAAAGCTGGATTAAGCGGAAACTCATGAAGGGGAGGAACAAACAATGATTTTTGCAGTGATTTTTGATTTATAAAGTGCACAGTGCAACTCTATAGGACAAGGGCTGGGGGCCTCTGGAGGGCATACAATATATTAATAAGAAGAGGGTAATATTAATGTGAGATCATAATAGAGAACCACAACAGAGAGTTTGTAGGGGGTGAATAGGGAAAAGCGGACGATGGAGAGAATAGATGACCTGGATTTGAAGATAATCAAGGAGCTGCAAAGGGAGGGAAGAGCGAGCTTTAGGGACATAGCAGAGAAGATAGGCGTCTCAGAGGGGACTGTGTATAACAGGGTAAACAAGTTGGTTAACAACCGTATTATCAGAAGGTTTATACCAGATATAGATTATACAAAGCTCGGATATGACATAACAGTGCTGATAGGGGTTGTAGCTGAGGGGAGGAAACTCCCAGATATTGAGAGGAGGATAACAAAATCCCCAAATGTAAGCGCTGTGTATGATGTTACTGGCGAGTATGACGCGATTATAGTCGCACAGTTTAAGAATAGAGGAGAATTAAATGATTTTGTAAAGGGGTTACTATCAGTGGAGGGTGTGAGGAGGACGAATACCATGCTTGTTCTGAACACAATGAAGGAGGAGCATGGCGTGTGGTTGTAGAGAAAAGAGATGGAATTACCTGCCTCTTTTTACTTTATTGCAGATGGGCAGTCTGCAGGAGATATATTAACAAGGGTGCAAGAGGCAATAAATGGGGGGGCACAAATAGTCCAATACAGGGAAAAGCGCAGAAGTGTTGCAGAAAGGTGGGCCAGAGAAATCATGGCGTTGTGCAAGGGGAAAGCACTATTTATAATAAACGACCATGTGGAACTCGCACAAAGGGTAGGAGCAGACGGGGTGCATATAGGGCAGGAGGATATGGAGTGTAGAAAGGCGCGAGAGGAGATAAGGGGTATCATGGGGGTTAGCACACATAATGTTGAGGAAGCTGTAAGAGCAGAAGAGTGTGGAGCAGATTATATTGGCGTGGGACCTGTGTTTAAGAGCAAAACAAAGACGGAAAGGATCCCCATCGGACTTGATGAGCTGAAGAAAATCAGAAGGGCGGTGTCAATACCTATAGTGGCAATAGGGGGGATAACCCTAGAAAACGCCGGGCTTGTCTTAAAGAGCGGAGCGGATACAATATGTGCAATCTCTGCGGTCTCAGGGGACACAGAGAGAACAGTACGCAGGTTTAACCAGATTATATCAGAACATCGGAGGAGGGAAAAGGAGGAGGGAGGGAATAAACCCAGAGAGGATACTACTTCCCCCGCAGGCGCTCAGAGATAAGAGAGGCGACCCTTCTTCCAGAGAGCAACATTCCGCCAAAGATCGGCCCCATCCTGGGGCGCCCAAATGCAGCATTTGCTGCCATTCCAGCTACAAATACATGCGGAGCGACCTCTCTTGTAAATTCAACACAATCCTGTTCGCCCTGAGTCGCGTCCATAGACCTCTCTCCCATTATGGAACCTGTCTCTGTGTAGAGCTTTGTTCCTGTCTTTTTCTCAAGTACAGAAAGGATTTCAAGCGGGTGTCCAGTAGCCTCAATGAGGTAGCTGCAGCGTATTGTGAGAGGGTCTACATGCAGACCTGCCATCTCCACTGGTGTCCAGTTTATGACAAGGCCGGAAACCCGATTTTCTTTAAATATGACATCCTCAACAGCAACAGAGTTAAATATCTTCGCCCCCGCCTTTATAGCCTTTGAGCATATTGTAGACGCCGCCTCAACAGAATCTGCCACATAGTAGCCAGGTGAGTATTGGGAGTAAGTAATACCAAATTCATCAAGTACCTCCTTCCCCTCCTCTTGAACAACAATCTGGTTGAAGAGCATGCCCCCACCCCACATTCCCCCTCCAGGGGAGAGCTTCTTTTCAAATATGCTGACCCTGTGCCCGTCCTTAGCTAGATAATACGCTGCCGTCATACCCGCAGGGCCTGCGCCCGCTATCGCCACATCTATGTCTAAGGATTCTTTAAACTTCTGTGTGTACGAATCTACAATAGCCCGTGTGATTTGTATTTCATCTAGATCCATTGTCTCACACCCAAAAAGACAGAAACCTGTATATTTTAATCCAAGTCTTAATAAATTAATGCAATGACACGGATTGTAGATGAATTATTTGCAGCTCTATTTGCACTAACTGATATAAGGCAACTAATGAGGGAAACCAAACCAAGTTATAAACTAACGGAAGAACAGAGAAAATTCCTAGAAAAAAAAATTTCGCGTGTGAGAGACTCTTTAGATGTTATAGAGCGGGAATTTAGATAGAAGCCTTATCTAGAAGATGGGAAAAACAGCTAATTTAGATATCCGGGAAAGAGAAGAAAAATACATAAACATACAACCAATACAAGCAGCTGGGAGGCTAACAGCAGATGCCATGAAGGCCATAATCGCATACGGTGACGGCTACTCTACATGCGATTTGTGCCTAAAACCATTTCGCCTTGATTTTATAAAGAAACCACCAATCGCAGATTTCTATACAGAGCTTGCTGAGTTCGTGAATATGGATGTAGCCAGGGTGATGCCAGGAGCACGGAGGGCGTTTCAGGCGGTTGCATTGGCATTGCTGAGGCGTGGAGATATCGCTCTCATCAGCTCTCTGGGGCACTATACACTCGCACTGGCTATTGAGGAGGCTGGAGCCGAGTGGAGGGAGATACCAAAGAACGAGGACAACATCCTAACCGCTGAGGCTACGGCAGAGAAAATTGAGAGGGTGAAGAGGGAAAACGGAAAGCTTCCAAAGTTGATAGCAATGCACCACTTTGATTATCAGTATGGGAATGAACATGAAATTAGGGAGATTATCAAGATCGGGCACGAGTATGGAATCCCTGTCCTCTACAACGGAGCGTATACCATAGGGGTTATGGAGGTTGATGGGAAAAAGCTCGGAGCAGACTTTCTTGTGGGCTCTGGGCACAAATCCATGGCCTCGCCTGCGCCGACAGGGGTTCTCGCGATGGATGAGGAGTGGGCTAAGGTTGTTCTTAGGACTACAGACGCAAGAGGGGACATAACAGGAAGAAAATTTGGCATAAAGGAGGTACATCTCCTCGGTTGTACTGTGATGGGAGCCCCCCTACTGGGGATGATGGCATCGTTTCCGCACGTGAGAGAAAGGGTAAAACATTGGGGGGAGGAGGTAAAAAAGTCCAATTACTTTATCAAGGAAATGTTAAAGATAGAGGGAACCAAATGCCTGAGCGAATATCCACGAAGACACACACTCACACGTGTGTTTACCGGGGGGTTTGACAAAGTTGCGAAGACACACAAGAAGGGAGGCTTTTTTCTGACAAAGGAGCTCTCCAAACGCAGAATAACCGGGCCATTTCCAGGAGCAACCAAGGAGTGGAAACTGAATACATACGGACTGACTTGGGAGCAGGTTAGGTACACAGCGAATGCGTTCAAGGAAATCGCAGAGGCATACGGGCTAAGGGTTGAATGAAGGGGGTGTTTTTATTTTGCAAATTTATAATTACATCTCTTTTATGGCTCCTGACCTAAGAGAGAGGATGGAGAAGGGAGTGCTTGAGATAAGGATACATGGTCGCGGAGGACAAGGGGGGAAAACTGCTGCTCAATTCATTGCGGAAGCGGGCATGGATGAGGGCAAATACATACAGGCCTTCCCAGAATACGGACCGGAGAGGAGCGGAGCCCCGGTAACTGCATATGCGCGCATCTCCAATGAGCGAATCTCTCTGTATCAGCCGGTGTATCACCCAGATATTGTACTTGTTATAGATCCCACACTTATTGGCCAGGTGGATGTTGTGGAGGGTATGAACAAGGACGGAATTCTCATCGTGAATACGAACAAGAGCCCAGAGGAGATAAAAAAACTCACAGGATTTGGAGGAAAGATCTACACGGTAGACGCTACAAGGATTGCAATAGAGGCTACTGGAGCGAATAAACCCAATGTTCCAATATTAGGAGCTATGATAAAGGTCACAGGGGCTATAAGCTTGGAGAGTGTAGAGAATAAGATAAGACAAAAGTTTCTGAAAAAGTTGGGAGAAGAGAAAACAGAAGCGACAGTCAAGGCTATAAGAAGGGCATATGAGGAGGTCAAATAATGGAAAAGAAAAAGGGATGGAAAGAAATCCCTATTGGGGGGGTCATAGAAAACCCGCCAACATCACTGAAGAACAAGACCGGGGCTTGGAGAGCCTTTCGCCCTGTTTGGGACGAGAAGAAATGCATAAACTGCATGATATGTGTTGCATATTGCCCGGATATGTCGATACCTGTAAAGGATGGAAAACGGATGGAAACAAACTTTGACTATTGTAAGGGGTGTGGCATATGTGCAAGTGTGTGCCCGGTGAAGGCAATAACTATGGAGGAAGAGAGCAAATTTAGAGATTAAAATGAAAAGGGAACTTCCCCTAACCGGAGCTGAGGCAGTCGCACAGGCGATGAGACAGATAAATCCAGATGTGGTGGCAGTGTATCCAATAACACCGCAAACCCCAATTGTAGAAAACTTCGCAAAATTTGTTTCAGATGGAGTAGTGAAGACAGAGATGGTAAGAGTAGAATCTGAACACTCTGCTATAAGCGCT
>JAOZPI010000034.1:5546-9806 GCA_029932835.1 archaeon
GCAGCATATTCTGGGGCAAGGAGCATGACAGCCACCTCCTCCGCCGGCCTTGCCTTGATGTTTGAAATTCTTGGGGTTGCGTCTGGACTGCGCGCACCAATAGCGATGCCGGTAGCGAATAGAGCGTTATCTGCCCCTCTAAATATCCACTGCGATCATTCTGACACTATGGGGGTCAGAGATGCTGGATGGATACAGATATATGCTGAAAACGCACAAGAGGCGTATGAAAATACCCTCCTAGCGGTAAAACTCGCTGAAGACAAGGAGGTTTTGCTCCCGGTGATGTCTTGTATGGATGGTTTTATAACAAGTCACGGTGTTGAAAATGTTGTGATTCATGAGGATGATGCTGTGAGAGAGTTCATTGGAGAATACTCCTTTCAGTATAACCTCCTCAATTACAAGAACCCAGTAACAGTAGGAGCTATTGAACTGACAGATTACCTGTTTGAAACGCGAAGGCAACAGGCTGAGGCAATGGAGAGAGTCCCAAGGGTTCTGCCAAGAATATCAAAGGATCTCGCGGAAATAACCGGTAATGAGTTTGATGTAGTTGAGGAGTATTACACTGATGATGCAGATGCGATAGTGCTTACAATGTCTTCGGCTGCTGGGACGACGAAGGCTGTGGTTGATCGCATGAGGAGGGAAGGCAAAAGGGTAGGACTTTTAAAGCTCCGGATGTTCCGCCCGTTTCCGTTTGAGAGGATAGCAGAGGCGCTTCAAGGAGCAAAGGCGGTGGCTGTTCTAGACCGGGCATTCTCGTTTGGAACCTCTGCCCCAATATTCACTGATGTTAAAAACGCACTTTATAATGCAGATTCCAAGCCAAAGCTTCAGAGTTATGTGTTTGGAATCGGGGGGAGGGACATATCTGATGAGCATATAGAGGGGGTATTCAAGCGTCTCTTATCTGGAGATGTATCAGATAGGGAGGAATATATAAACCTTAGAGAATGAACTACAAGGAATTTGCCGAGAAGGAAGAACGACTCGCACCAGGGCATGGACTGTGCGCTGGGTGTGCAGCACCAATAATAGTGAAGACTGTGCTATCCGCGACTGATAAACCGGTGGTCGTGGCAAACGCCACTGGATGTCTGGAGGTCTCAACTACAATATATCCTGCTTCAGCATGGAGAGTGCCTTGGATACACAGCGCTTTTGAAAACGCAGCTGCGACTATAAGTGGCGTAGAAGCAGCATACCAATCACTAAAAAAGCAGGGGAAAATAGGAGAGGATGTGACATTTGTGGCATTTGGGGGAGATGGCGGAACATATGATATAGGGCTTCAGTCCCTCTCCGGCGCTCTGGAAAGAGGGCACGATTTTCTCTATGTGTGCTATGATAACGAGGCCTATATGAACACAGGAAACCAGAGGTCAGGATCTACCCCCTTTGGGGCTTCTACGACCACAGAACCTGCTGGCAAGGTAATACCCGGGAAGACAGAGTTTAAGAAGGATTTAATGAAGATCGTAATAGGACATGATATTCCATACGCTGCGAAGGCATCAGTAGGAAACTGGCTAGATCTGATAAAAAAAGCGGAAAAGGCGTTTCAGGTAAAGGGGCCAAAATTCCTCCTAGTCAACTCCCCCTGTACCACGCTTTGGGGGTTTTCAAACAAGAGCACTATAGACATCGCCAAGCTCCTTATAGAAACGTGCGCGTGGCCTCTCTACGAGTACGAGAATGGGGAGTATCACCTCACATACAAACCAAAAGAGAAAAAACCCATAATTGAATATCTCAAGACACAGAGAAGATTCAAGCACCTGCTAAAGCCTGAGAACAAGCATGTAGTAGATACTATACAAAAACATGTGGATGAGAAGTGGGCAGAAATACTAAGGCTGTGCGGAGAAGAGGAATAGCCTAAGGGAGCTTTATTTCTGAAAGGAGGGTTATATAATAGTTCAACCTTTGCATTTCCTTTTCCAAGATCGTGATCATCCGTATTATCCTCTTTTTTTCTTCCGGTCTCATGCCATCAGCGTGGTGCTTATACTCCTCAAATTCCTTGAGGGTGTTGGTAATCCCCCTCTTTGCCTTCATTACGATTGCCCTTCTCAGGATATCCAAGAGGTCTCCCTCCATTTGAACATAGAGCTTTCTGTCTCCGGGTTTTTTTATCTTCTTCACAACACCCATAACCTCCAAAAAATCCAGGCTTAGAGAAATCATAGAGGGGGAGTAGCCAGTTTCCTTGGCAAGATGAGAGAGGGAGATGGGTTTTTCGTTAAAGAGGAGAATTCCAATTATTTTACCATGCAGGGGGGAGTACCCTATGGTCTCTGCAATACCTGCAAAGCTCTCCAAGATCTCTTTTTCCAGAGCCTCTGGCGTTAGGGGGGAGGTGATCGGCTTTTTCATTGATAAGGTTTATATAGATTCTCTATTTAAATTTAAAACTTTTAATAAGTATTGAATGTTTATGAGAGGGTAATTATGACGACTATGGAAAGCAATGCAAGTGTTGGGTATATGGGGGGACTGCCACACAAAACGAAGTCTCTGTGCCCAGAATGCAAGAGGGTAATAGACGCCATTGTGTATGAGGAGGGTGGAGGTGTGTGGATAAAAAAGACCTGCCCAGAACATGGTGAATTCAAAGAGAAATATTGGGAGAGCGCAGAGCTCTACAACCGGGAGAGGAAAAGAGGAATTAGGGGTGTTCCAACACTGAATCCGAATGTAGAGAACAGCGGGGCTAACTGTCCTTATGACTGCGGGCTGTGCAAGAGGCACAAAAGTCATACCGCTCTGGCGAACATAGTGGCCACAAATCGGTGTGATCTGAGCTGTTGGTATTGCTTTTTTTACGCGAGAGAAGGACAGCCCATATATGAGCCAAGCTTGGAGGACATAAGGAGAATGGTCAGGAATTTGAGACAGGAAAAGCCAGTGCCGTGCAAGGCAGTACAGATAACAGGGGGGGAGCCAACCCTTAGGGAAGACCTTGTGGAGATGGTGAGGATTTGTAAGGAGGAGGGGATAAACCACGTGCAGATAAATACAAACGGGATAAACTTTGCGTTCAAGCCAGATCTGGTGAAGGCGCTAAGAGAGGCTGGGAGCAACACTGTGTACATGAGCTTTGACGGTGTATCCCCAAAGGCAAATCCAAAGAACCACTGGGAACTCCCATACGCTATGGAGAACTGCCGCAAGGTTGGACTCGGAATCGTGCTTGTGCCCACAGTGATTAACGGGGTAAACGACCATGAGCTTGGGAAGATGCTCAATTTCGGCCTCAACCACAATGATATCATAAGGGGGGTGAACTTCCAGCCAGTGTCCCTCGTGGGGAGAATGCCAGACAAACTCAGGGAAAAACAGAGGATCACAATCCCAGGGGTTATAAAGCGCATTGAGGAGCAAACACATGGAATTATAAAGAAGGAAGACTTTTTCTCTATACCGAGCGCCGGCCCTGTGACAGAGCTTGTAGAAGCGTTTACAGGAAAGCCACAATACAGACTCAGTATGCACTTCGCCTGCGGAATGGCTAGTTACCTCGTTAAGGGAGATGACGACCGAGTAGTTCCGCTTCCAGAGTTTGTAGATGTAGACGGCCTCTTTGAGTATCTAGATGAAAAGGCAAAGGAATTAAGGGAGGGGAAGAATCGTGTCTGGGTTGGGATAAAGATTCTGAGCAAGCTTGGAAGCTTCATAGAGAAAAGAAAACAGCCCAAGGGCTTTAATCTAAAAAAGCTACTCATTACTGCATTGGTCAAACACAACTACCACGCTCTAGGGGAGTTACACCATCGAACTCTGTTTATTGGAATGATGCACTTTCAAGATCCATACAACTACGATGTTGAGAGGGTAGAGAGATGCGGAATACACTACGCCCTACCGGATGGGCGGATAGTGCCCTTCTGTACATTCAACGTCTTGCCGGAGATATATAGGGATAAGGTTCAAGCTCAGTTTTCAATACCACAGAAGGAGTGGGAGAAAAAAACCGGGCAGAAACTTATGGACAGTAAATATGTGAGGGATGCCAAAAAGCTGGAGAGTGGGGAGATTTATAAGAGAACATATTTCAACCTCAAGGATTATCTTGGAGTATTGGAGAATGAAAACAAGTGATCTGCTGGTTGATGCAGAATATGAAATAAGAGGACTGAAGAGCCAAGAGGAAGCCGCATATCTTCAGTACCGTTTGCTGCTGAAGGATTACATTGTGAGAGCTCGCGTAGATTTTGCAAAGAAGAGGATGAGAATTGCCTTTAAGAACCCCAA
>JAOZPI010000035.1 GCA_029932835.1 archaeon
GGTCTTCATTCTCCTCCTCACCTCCTCTCCCGCCTGCCTTTTATTTTGCTACTCTTGAAATAAAACCATGCCATCGGTAGCTGAACGGATTTTACGAGACCACATTGTGGATGGAAGCTGGGGGGGAGAAATTGGTATAAGGATAGACCAGACACTCACGCAGGATGCTACCGGCACCCTCGCCTACCTGCAATTTGAGGCGATAGGGATAGAGAGGGTTCGAACAGAACTCTCTGTGAGTTATGTAGACCACAATACCCTACAAACTGGATTTGAGAACGCAGACGATCACCTTTTTCTCCAAACCATAGCAGATCACTACGGCGTCCTGTTTTCGCGTCCGGGCAATGGGATATGCCATCAGATACATCTGGAGCGCTTTGCTGTTCCTGGGAAATCCCTATTAGGGAGCGATAGCCATACCCCAACCTCAGGTGGTGTTGGGATGATAGCGATAGGGGCAGGGGGATTGGATGTGGCCGCTGCTATGGCTGGTGAGCCCTTTTATTTCAACACCCCTTCTATATTCGGAATCAGGCTAATAGGTGCTCTAAGGCCACCCTCTTCGGCAAAGGATGTTATCCTCTATATACTCAAACAGCTCACCGTGAAAGGAGGTCTTGGGAAGATACTTGAGTACTACGGTCCTGGTGTTAAAACACTTTCTGTTCCAGAGCGGGGTACAATAGCCAATATGGGTGCTGAAACCGGGGCAACCACATCAATATTTCCAAGCGATGAAACCACCCGTAGCTTCATGGAGGAGCAGGGGAGAGTTAGGGATTGGACACCCGTTAAGTCTGACGGGGTTTATGAAGAGGGGATGGACATAAATCTCTCCGAGATAGAGCCTATGATAGCCATGCCGCATAGCCCAGATAATGTTGTCCCTGTCTCGGAACTAGAGGGAAAGCGCATAGACCAGGTTTGCATAGGAAGCTGCACTAATTCCTCCCTCCGGGACCTCATGACGGTTGCGCGCATATTAAAAGGAAAGAGGGTTCATCCAGATGTCTCCCTCACAATTTCTCCTGGATCTAAGGGGGTTTATGAGACCCTGGCCAGAACGGGAGCACTCGCGGATCTCATAGCTGCGGGCGCTCGCATACTTGAAGCAGCATGTGGCCCGTGTATCGGGATGGGCCAGTCCCCCCCGTCCAAGGGGGTCTCCCTTAGAACATTCAACAGAAATTTTGAGGGCAGGAGCGGTACAAAAGATGCGGAAGTATATCTCGTAAGTCCGGAGACAGCTGCGTTTTCTGCAATTACTGGGAGGATCACGGTCCCAAGGGCGGTGAGTGTTGATCTTCCTAAGCAGATTGTGGATGATTCTGGTATAATAAGGCCAACATTCAAGAAGTCTATAAGAAGAGGGCCAAATATAGCTCCACTTCCTGTGTCAGATCCTATGCCCTCGATAGTGGAGGGGAGGGTCTTAATACGCTTGGGAGATAATATAACCACGGACCACATAATGCCGGCAGGGGCAAAGATACTGCCCTTGAGAAGCAATATACCAAAAATAAGTAATTATGTCTTCCATCAGATAGACCCCGATTTTCCAAAACGAGCGCGCACTTACGGAGGGGGGTTCATCCTTGCTGGAGAGAATTATGGACAAGGGAGTTCGAGAGAGCACGCGGCCCTTGCACCCATGTATCTTGGTATTCGTGCAGTTCTTGCAAAATCCTTTGCTCGTATACACAGAGCGAATCTAATAAACTTCGGTGTAGCCCCCCTTGAATTTGCAGAGCCATCTGACTATGAGAAGATAAAAGAGGGGGATGCTCTGAAAATAGATATGGAATCCCTTCAGATCACAAATCTCGGAATTCCCCTGCGTTGTCCTCTTACCAAAAGGCAGAGGGAGATCCTGATGTCTGGTGGTCTGCTGAACTTCATAAAGAAAATGGGAGGGCGGGGCGTGGGGCAAAGATAAGAATGACAAAGAGACACAAGATCACAATAATACCCGGGGATGGTGTAGGGCCGGAGATATCTAAGGCAACGCAGAGGGTTATAGACGCAACTGGGGTTGATATTGAATGGGTCTACGCTGAGGGAGGGGAAACCGCAATAAAGAACTATGGCACTCCACTTCCGGAGAGTACAATAGACTCCATAAGGAGCACGCGGGTTGCAATAAAGGGACCGATCACGACTCCAATTGGTCATGGGTTCAGAAGTGTGAATGTAGAGCTCAGAAAGAGATTGGATCTCTACGCGTGTCTGCGGCCATACAAAACCTACCCTGGAGTTCGCACAAGATATGAGGGTGTGGATCTTGTGGTGGTGCGCGAAAATACAGAAGACCTCTACGCAGGTGTAGAATTTGAAGAAGGAAAAAAGGAGACTCTAGATCTCATAAAATTTATTTCTGAAAAGACTGGAGCTAGAATTCGTAGGGATTCCGGCATAAGCATCAAGCCCATATCCCGATACGGGGCCAGGCGGATAGTAAAGTTTGCGTTTGAGTATGCGAAAGAGAACAAAAGAAGAAGTGTAACATCCATAACAAAGTCCAACATAATGAAATATTCAGATGGCCTTTTTATGCGGGTTGCCGAGGAGGTGGCCTCTCAATACTCCATACCTTACGAGCATAAACTGGTTGATAACATGTGCATGCAGTTGGTCCAGAAGCCGGAGTTGTACGATGTCTTGGTTCTTCCAAATCTTTATGGAGACATAATCTCAGATCTCTGCGCTGGACTTGTGGGGGGCCTTGGGGTCGCTCCTGGGGCAAACATAGGAGATAAATACGCGGTCTTTGAACCCACCCATGGATCAGCCCCAAAGTATGCTGGAAAGAACAAGGTAAATCCATCCGCTATGATACTCTCTGGAGTTATGATGCTGAGACACATTGGAGAGAAGAGGGCTGCCGAGCGGGTTGAAGAGGCCCTAGCATCCGTCATAAAAGAGGGCAGATATGTGACCTATGACCTAAAGCCCAATAGGGAGGATCCCACTGCTGTTGGGACAAGGGAAATGGCTGATGCAGTTATAAGAAAACTGAAGGACTGATTAGGGGGCAACGCTGTTATAAAACCCCTCTATGTCGTTTGATGCAATAGCGAAGTTTAGCCCCTCAACATCTTGGTATCTCCCCCCACTCAGGGTGCCAACACCAAAAGAGTTAAGTCCCACAACCCTTCCCTTTGTATCAATCAACGGCCCCCCGGAATTTCCGTGTGTAATTGCAGCGTCTGTCTGCACCACCATAGTGCTTGGATCAAACCCGAGATCCAACCCAACACTGTTTTTTATCTCCTGCACACTCCTGACTGCGCTGACTATTCCCTCGCTTGCAGAGAATCCAAACCCCTCTGGAGCTCCCAGTGCGAACACCTTGCTCCCAGACCTCAACCTGTCCGAATCAGCGAATTCTAGGTACGTGGCATTTCGGACGCTTATCTTCAAAACTGCTGTATCCACACTCTCATCTCTTCCTATGACCTCGCCTATATACATCCTCCCACTCTTGGTTTTTACCCTCACGGTTTTCCCCTTAAACGCATCAACCACGTGATCTGCCGTCAATACATACCCATCTGGCGATACAATAAAACCAGAGCCGACCACAGAGCTCTTGTCCGTCCATATTATGAGCACAGTGGCCTCTAGCGCCTTGTTCACTACCCCTGTTGTATTCACCTCTGCCATAAGATTCTCTATCCCCCTTCTGCTCTCTTCCCCAACCCTTACTATCTCATTTGCTAATCCCTCTACCAAATTGTTTAACAAATTGATCTCCCTTGTACTCTCGTTTATCCCACTCTCGAGCCCCTTTAGGTCCTTGCTCAGATTTTCAAAGTTCTTCGAAGACCATGCCTCTAACCGGCTGACATCAGAGCTCACACCCCCCACCTTTTCGTTCACTCTGTTTATCTCCCCTGTCAGTATGCTGTAGACTGCAGCAAACAGAACAAGGTTAATCACCATCCCTATAATAACCAGTATCTGGGCTATCTTGATATGTTTATGGGTTTTTATATGGTGTTTTCTGTTTTCTTCCTCCATTATAATTTCATAATGCCACTCTCTTAAAAAACGTTTTTTATTTTCCTGCCCCCCACAAATACAGTTTTTCTTTACAATGCCTATAATTCGAAGATGGATTTTGCTGCGTTTTCCCGCAGGGCGAGGGACCTTGCTACGAGCCTCCTGAGGGAGGAACAGATTACTGTTGTTGGGCACTATGATGCTGATGGTCTTGCCTCTACTGCAATCCTCGTCAAGGCTCTTCAGAGATCTGGGGTTGATGTTGACTTCCTAAATACCCGTCAGATAGATTCAGATCACATCAATGAGCTAAACTCTCTTCAAAATCCGATAGTCTTTGTGGATATGGGTTCTGGGCAGATAGACCTACTCGAGAGTGAGATAAAGCAAAGATTCTTTATAGTTGATCATCACCCGCCACAGAGGAACTCAAAAAACCAGATAAATCCCTTCCACTACGGTATAGATGGCACTAGGGAACTTTCTGCTACTGGCACTGCTTATTTTGTGGCGAAGGCGATGGACCAGGGGAATCAAGATCTCTCTCCGGTTGGGATCGTTGGGGCTGTTGGTGACATGCAGGATCTACACGGAGGCCTCAAGGGAGCAAATCGGACCATTATCAAGGATGGGGAAGATCTTAAGTTGATCCATGCCCACAAAAATCTCACCCTTTTTGGTCGTCATTCCAGGCCACTCCCAAAAATGCTGGAGTACTGCTCAGAACCCATGCTTCCAGGACTTACTGGTAACTATATGGCATGTGTTGCATTTATAGAGCAACTTGGAATAGAACTGAAGGACCCTGTTGGAGGAGAGGTTCGTTATTATGTGGACCTGAGTCTAGAGGAGAGACAGCGCTTGACGACAGCTCTCTATATGCTACTTCTGGATCACAACGCTCCAGAGCTGGTAACCGGGATGCTCATTGGAGAGGTGTATGAATTCCCAAAAGAGAAGCCAAGGACAGAACTAAGGGATGCAAAAGAATTCGCTACTGTCCTGAATGCCTGTGGTAGGCACGAAGAAGGAGAAATTGGAGTGAATATTTGTATGGGGGACAGGGGGAGCTCGTGGTCAAAGGCAAAGCGGCTCTTGGAGAAGCACAGGAGGGAGCTTCGGGAGGGCTTAGAGTGGGTGAAAACCAATGGAATAAAGGAGATGGAGCATATCTACTATTTTGATGCGAGTGGGGTTATAAGGGATACGCTAGTCGGCGTAATAGCTGGTATGGCATATGGGTCTATGGTGGCAAAATCAGAAAAGCCTATAATTGGTTTGTCCTTGGCAGACGACGGAAGCATGAAGATATCGGCAAGGGGGAATTATGATCTTGTCAGATCAGGGCTAAGGCTTGGGGAGGCTCTCAGGGACGTCTGCGGGAGGCTCGGTGGTGAGGGAGGAGGACATGACGTGGCAGCTGGAGCCAGGATAGATCCCAGTAAAAAGAAAGAATTCTTGAGGCTTATGGATATTGCTGTAAGTCGGCAGCTCAATCGCTGATCTCTCATCTAGGATCCAACATTTTTAAAGAAGTGCCTTCTATATTCCCAAATTTTTCTTCAATTAAAAACGGATCAAAAATGAAAAAGCCAAAGTTGATAACAAAACCGTATGGAGAGAGGGACACTGGAGAGCATAATCTAAAGGATTATGATAAGGAGAGGGCAACATTCAATTGGGAAGATGTGAAGAAGAATTTTTCTTGGTACAAGACAGGAAAGGTGAACATGGCTTATGAGTGCATCGATAGGCATTGCGAAGATGGGAAAAGAGATAAAATCGCTCTTATATATGACGGTGAGGGCGGTAATGTGGAGAAGTATACCTACAACGACCTTCGCATCCTCACAAACAAATTTGCCAACGTTCTTAAGAAATATGGCATTAGGAAGGGAGATCGCGTTTTTATCTTTATGCCAAGAAGCCCAGAGCTCTCTGTCTCTCTTCTCGGTATTATCAAGGTGGGGGCTATACCCGGGCCACTTTTTGAGGCCTTCATGGGGGACGCCGTAAGGGATCGGATGCAAGACAGCGATGCAGTAATGCTGGTCACAACGCCGGAATTACGGCACAGGGTCCCAGTCAATGACCTCCCTGCCCTCAAAAACATTGTGTATGTTCTGGAAGACAAAAATTCAGAAGAGGAGTACAAGCACGAGAAGGACGGAGAGATAAGTCCAGAGATCAACCTCATCAATTATCACGCAGAAATGAAAGGAGCTTCGGACGCCTTTGATATCGAGTGGCTAGATCTGGAGAGTCCTCTCATCCTCCACTACACCTCTGGCTCTACCGGAAAACCAAAGGGGGTCTTACATGTCCAAAATGCTATGCTGGGGCACTATCAAACAGCATACTGGGCTCTGGACCTAAGGGAGGATGATGTCTACTGGTGCACGGCAGACCCCGGATGGGTCACCGGGACGTCTTATGGTATTTTCGCTCCCTTTCTCCATGGGGTTACAAATATTGTAAAGGGAGGGAGATTTGACGTAGATGAATGGTATAGTTGTATAGAGCGGCACAAGGTGACAGTGTGGTACAGCGCCCCTACAGCATTTCGTCTTCTGATGGCGAAGGGAGAAGGGAAAGAGAAGAAATACGATCTCTCTTCTCTGCGACACATATGCTCAGTAGGAGAACCGCTGAATCCGGAGGTTATATGGTGGGGCCTTGATGCATACGGGTTGCCAATCCACGATACTTGGTGGATGACTGAGACAGGCCACATGCTCATCTGTAACTATCCCACAATGCCTATCAAGCCGGGATCCATGGGTAAGCCTATTCCTGGTGTTGAGGCTACAATACTAGATGATAATGGAAAAGAGGTCCCCCCCCTTACTATGGGCAACTTGGTTGTGAAGAAGGGCTGGCCTGGAATGATGAGAGAAATCTGGAACAATCCGGAGAAATATCAGAGCTATTTCAAGTTTGATCCTTGGTATATGTCTGGTGACAGCGCATATATGGACAAAGACGGATACTTCTTCTTTGAGGGGAGGATAGACGATGTAATAAAAACCAGTGGTGAGAGAGTAGGACCATTTGAAGTAGAATCTGCGTTAGTAGAGCATCCAGCAGTGGCGGAGGCAGGGGTTATAGGAAAGCCAGACCCGATCAGGGGGCAGATAATCAAGGCATTTATAACCCTAAAGCCGGGATACAAGCCAAGTGATGAATTGAAGAAGGAAATAATGGACTTTGTAAAAAATACTCTTGCAGCCCATGCAAAGCCTAGGGAAATAGAGTTCATAGACAAATTACCAAAGACCAGAAGCGGAAAGATCATGCGCCGCGTCCTGAAGGCAAAGGAGCTCGGATTGCCTACTGGTGACCTCTCAACAATGGCAGACGAGTAACTGTCAGTCTCAACAATTCAGGACCGGTCGAAGGCTTCAGACAGGGAGGATCTCCCTTTTGTATACCTCATTCAGTATCTGCCCTGCAGCTGCGTAGATGGCGAGAAACCCACAAATTATTCCCTCAACCCCTGCTGCAGTTTTTATCGTAGCGCTCCCGCTCACTTCAGCAATCGCTAACATGAAGAAGAGGATAGTAAGTGTCAGGAACACCAATTGCAGCGATTTTGACAGCTTCAGAGTTCCAATAAACATAACAGCAGTAAAGACACCCCACATAGACAAGTATGCGGCCATAGCCTCTGGAGGCACAGGATCTGCAATTCCAAGAGAGGGGAGCATCATAATCGCAATCAGTGAGAGCCAGAAAAGACCGTAGGAAAGGAACGCAGTGGTTCCAAAGGTATTCCCCCTCCGAAACTCCATCGTGCCTGCAAATATCTGGGCAAGACCCCCATAGAAAATTCCCATTCCCATCACTACTCCTATCCCCCCTACTAATCCTGCGTTGACGAGGTTCAGTAGAACTGTTGTTATGCCGAATCCCATGAGCCCCAAGGGTGCGGGATTTGCTCCCGAAGAGTCTGCATTAGCCATTTTCCTAATTTCTACTCACACCCTATAAAAATCTTTCCCCCAACTCCGGTTCGTTGGTATAACACCTCCGGTTGTGAAAAGGCTTTATAAGGCAAATTAGAAAAATCCTCCCCTAGGAAGGCTTATTATTCAGAATAAGAACCACTACTCAAATTGCTTTGTACCCTTTCTACTAACCCTCTTAGTAATTTATCTACTTTTTCTGGGTCGACTAAGCCCTCAAATAGAATCTCTGGTATGGCTTGCTTATGCATAAAACACCACCCACAAAAAGAGAAAAATAAATCCGCCTATAACTAAACTTGCTAAGTTCATTAAAATGCTTAACACAAACGATCTCTTTAATGTCAGAATATCCCTGTTTAGCCAGTGGATAAAATAACCTTCAAAAACGAAGACAAAAAGTTCCCCTAACAATAAAATTTCCAATGGTTTTATCCTAAGTAATGGGAAGATAAACCAAACAATTGGAAGTGAGATAATATTGGCAACTGATACAGAGCTTAAAAGTTTTTTAGACGTTCTTGCGAGTGTGATTGAACCATAGATAAAAGCAACGATTAGTTCTAAAATTAATGTCAAAACCATGGCAATAAAAAAAGTTTTAGCAGAGATGATCTGGATAAAAAGGGACCTCTCTTGGGACATTTCTTGAATTTCTATAGTGCCATCTAGGAGCACATTTGCTTCAAAGACACTTCTAAAATTTTCTCTTGTGACCTCATCAGATAGGAACACTCTGCCCTTACTCGGCAGGTACACCGCGAGTCTAAATTTTGAGGGAAGACGATAACTGAAGTGGCACTTTCCATTTTGGCAATCCCCACCCAGTACCAATTTTGCAGGTCTCCAGTAGCACTTATTTAGAGAATCATACTCGTTTATATTTAGTTGAGATGGATCATTATCCCATAGTTGACTCGCTCCTGTCTGACACGTTAGCATTTTTGCCTTGAATGTCGTATCAGGAACACTTTGCCCATTTACTGTTACATAAATGTCCACCGAAGGTGACGGTCCAATATCAGCGGGCACAAGACCGGGGGCGAGAGAAAATAAGAAGATTGTGAGAATCAATATCGCGGATTTAGTCTCCATGGTTATTCTACCGAAGATTGCATATAAATTACCTAATTAAAAACCCAAATCATAAGATCAAATTGGAAAACATACTCTGTGCTAATGTGAGTCGAATAGCAATGAGAACAAGCCAACAAAGTTGCCAAGGTGTTCACGAGGCCGTATAATTAAACCCATTATTTACTCTTCTGCTTATATCACCTGTCCAAATAAGACCGGATTTGTTATCCCCCCTCTGTCCTCCTCTTCTACCTTATCCAGATAACTTAACAGAGCTCGGCATCCTGTTTTATTAACCCTCTCCATAATAAAATAAAATGTTAGAGTCTATCATAACCCCCGA
>JAOZPI010000036.1:0-1206 GCA_029932835.1 archaeon
CCAGCTGCCTCTTGGAGCAGAGTGGAACCACACTCGGTGGGGATTGGGCCCCATGGGGAAGCTCTTGTAAGGATCATTGTAGAAGTGCCTGAGGATACGGAGCAGGGGCTCTATAATATGACGGTGGTAATAAGCAGTGGCGGGGAGAGAATACTGGAAAAGATCCTATATGTCAGTGTGGCTGAATCTGAAGAGGGAAGCGGACCAAGGGTTGAGATAAAAACAAACAAAACAGAAGGACCAACTGGTGCTGTAGTGGGGGCAGAAAGCGGGATAATCTGGGCTATAGTAGGGGCGGTGCTGGTTATAGATGGTATATTACTTGTGCTTGTGGTGAGAAAGAAAAGAGGAGGGGCATAGAGAACTTAGAACACAGGCCTCGCATTTGGGGTTTCTCGCAGAGCAGACGCGCCTTCCGTGTTCTATGAGGAGGTAGTTTATTTCATACCACTTCTCCCTCGGAAACAGCTCCATTAGATCTCTCTCTATTTTCACAGGGTCGTGGTTTTTTGTGAATCCGAGTCTTTGGGAGAGACGAGATACATGGGTATCAACCGCTATGCCCACGATCTTTCCGTACGCGTTAGACAATACTATATTGGCTGTTTTTCTAGCAACGCCGGGAAGCCTCAAAAGATCATTCATATTATGGGGCACCCTTCCCCCAAACTCCAGAACTATGATCCTAGCCGCAGATATGATATTTCTTGCCTTGTTCTTGTAAAATCCAGTGGGTCTTATCTCCTCTTCAAATTCCCGTAGATCGGCATTTGCGTAATCCTCCGCAGTTTTGTACTTGGAAAAGAGATGCTCTGTTACCTTGTTTACGCGCGCGTCCGTGCACTGGGCAGAGAGAATAGTGGCCACGAGGAGCTGCAGGGGATCGCGAAACCGGAGGGCTGCTCTTGGTTTTTTGTACTCCCGCTCAAGGATTCGCAGAACTTTTAAAGCTCTGTCCCTATCCATATTATTTTAATTTGGAAAACTAGTTATAAATAAGTGGCACTCCACAGATTTAAGAACCAAAGCGGTGAGCAGGTTCTGGGACATCTTAGGAAGTACCTGAAAACACAGAGGTACAATCTTGTTGTGGACACTATAGCTGGGGTAGTAGAGATAAAGAGGGGCAGAACACAGGAGAAAAGGGGTTCAAAGAAGAGGGAAAAGATCCTAGAGGAAGCAAAGGGTCTGCCACCAAAAAGGAGC
>JAOZPI010000036.1:1216-8705 GCA_029932835.1 archaeon
AAGGAGAGAAAAACCAAAGCTGAAGCATGTCAGAAATGGGAGAATGATCACACTACGGGGATACACAGGATACTAACCAAGCCTACTGAAGAAGCTTAGACAAGGAACTGTTCAGCTTCACTGTCTTTGTTATCCCAGATTTTTGTCTTTTGATTATTCCCCTCTGCTCTAGCTCTGCCAGAGATCTAGAGACCTTAACCTTGTTCATATTTGTGAGTCTCACTAGCTTGGATTGTGCAAGGGTGCCCCCGTTTTCCAAAAGCAGCTCTATAATCCTCCTGTGGCTATAATCCAAGAGAGAAAGGAAGGGGGCGAGGTCTCTTTTTTCCCTCACTCTCATCTGACAGGTCATGAAGTAATAAACAAAAGAGCCGATAAGAAGACCAACAGAGGACAAGAGGGGTATTAGGAGTTCAATAGGAAAGGCACAGGTGCATGCATTACCGGAGGATATTTGGGATTGGGCATAAAGAGAGGCTACAGAGACCAGCATTATAAAAATAGCCAAGAGCATGAGAGCGATGAGGAGTGGCTTTTCCATTTTAAAAAATGGGCCCGACCGGATTTGAACCGGTGATCTTCGCCTCGTAAAGGCGACGTCATAACCATGCTAGACCACGGGCCCTTCCCATCAGTTTTGAGTTTAGTAGTTTTAGATTAAAAAATGTAATTGGGGGGCTTTCCAGGCCTGAAGCCAAAGAACGCCACCTATGGGCTTATGTATACCACTGTATCCCCGCGAATTAACATCGCTCCTAGTTTTTTCTTTACTTCTCCCTCTACGAGTTCCTCGGCATCTTTTATGTAGAGATTCAGGTGCGGGTCATACGCTTCAAGCGTTCCACGAATCTCCATACCGTTCTTCAGGCGAACTAGTATATTCTTCCCAATTGCTGTTGTCAGCAGGTCAAAAGGTTTTGTCATTTTTACCAGAGTTTAAAAAAAGGATCATCGGCCAAATATCTTCTTGAAAAAGCCCTGTTTTTCCTCTTCCTTAATTTCCTCCCCAGCCAGGATAGCAGCCAGTTTTTTGAAGGCCTTGGACGCCGGACTGTCTGGATTCCTCAGGAGAACAGGTTTCCCCTCCACAGACCCCCTCTTCACATTGTCATCATAGGGGATACTCTGGAGAATGGGAGAATCCAAAAGCACAGAGACCTCCTCTGAAGTCACCTCAGCCTTATCGCCGCGAACCATGTTCAAGACAACACCAAGAATCTCCATATTCAGCCTCTTTCCGACCAGCTTTGTTTTTAGCGCATCCGCAAGGGCGGAAGGATCTGGCATAGTCACTATCAAGAGTTCCGCAGCTGAGATCATCGCTCCAAGCACATTCTTCCCAAGGCCACCGGGAGCATCTATCAAGAGCATGTCTGTGTCTTGGAGAAGAGTAGAGACAATCGGTTTTAGTTTCTCAACGTCAACGCGGAGGAAGGCATCCAAAGAAAGCCCAGAGGGGACGAACCTCAGACCTGCAGGCCCCTCGTATATCGCATCTTCGATGTTAGCATCACCAGATAGGACTTCATGAAGGGTTACTGGTGTATCCTCCATACCGAGAGTTATCCCGAGATTCGCCATAGCCAAATCGGCATCAAGGAGGGTTATCTTCTTCCCCATCTGGGCCAGTGCTATTGAGACGTTGGCACAGACGGTTGTCTTCCCAACTCCCCCCTTTCCAGATGCGATCGCAATAGTCCTTGCGGTCATATTGAGTGTGTTATGTTTATATGTCCTCCTAAAAAAGCTTTTTCATAAGAGATGCTTCAATTTGTCGGAGCATTAGATAGATTTCCTCCTCTGTGAGGTCTAGGGGTGTTGAAAATGCGTAGTACCTCGGCCCAAGTTCTAAGACATAGTATCTAACTCCCCCACGATGGATCTTTATTGCTGTGAGGTTATTATATTCCTGCCTAAGGCTCTTGAAGAGCTCCAGCTCCCTTTCATAATTAGCGGACCCTAGCTTCTTTTTTTCATTATTCTCAATAATCCAGAGTGAATCCAAGTTGTAGACGCGCTTTAGAGTCGTTGGATCCAATGGACGGGACAACGCCTCCTCTTCGAACCTCATACCCGCCTCAATACTCTGCCTTATGCCAATTAACCTGTTTTGTCTCCTCTCCCTCTCCTTCTCGGTTCCTCCAAGCCTTAGGTTAAGAAGCTCCATCTGTCACATCCCGAAGCAGTTTATCCAGCATCTTCTCATCTGGTGCTGAAATGCCATACTTCTTGAGTATCTCCTCCCTTGTTAATCCTGCTGGTTTGGGTATAGTGCTGACCCTTTCACCAGGCCTCGGCTCCTCTATAATCCTCTCCTCAAACCTCTCCGGGATCATCTCGAGGAGTTCATTCAGAGTCGCCTTATGATCTAACCAGCCCCCCGAGGCCCTAGAGGATAGGACCTCCTCCTGAGAGAGCGAATATATATCGAAAACCCCCATACTGGCGCAAGCGTTCATCACCTCTCTTAGTGCAGATCTCCCGGTGAGGCTTTGAGAGCGAGCAAGGTATAAATACTCAGAGGCAACTGCGTCTCCGTCCTTGAAGAGGAGTATTCCCTCCTCCATCCCATTATTTGTCATTAGATCCATTACGAGGTATCCGGTAAAGTTATGTTCCGCCAACGTCTGAATAAGCTTGTGAAAGTCAACCCTCTCTATTGCAAGGTTCCCCTTTAGGAGAGATCCAAGAGGTATTTTCATTTATATATTAATCTCCACAAATTTGTCCACACTGTTTATAAGACTCTCGCTTAGGTTCTTTCGAACCCCAAAGGCGATTGTTTCTTTTCCGTGCTTTTTGGCCTCCATTATTGGGGGTTGAAAATCCCCATCACGAGTTACCACACATATCACATCAATCGAAGGATTATAAACTGCCTTCATCATCTCTGTTGCCAAGGCAACATCACAGTCTACCGGGGTAACCACAGATTCCATTCCCACAGCAGAAACCGCCTCTATGAGTTTTTCAGGAGCGAACTGATTTAAGAAAACCTTAGCAATTGAGATCTTTCCCATTTCAGATATCTCCTGCCTTAGCTTACCAAGATCAAATCCAAACTCCTTTCGAAGCAGGTTAGGGCCGTCTACAAATACAGCTATGTTCTTCTGCTCCCTTTTGCTGAGGACAGTCTTTATGTTTTTTATAGCTGGAACCTTGACCATTTCGTTTTTATTTGTGAAAATATTAACTACGCGTTAATTTTTACATTAAATAGGTTAAAAATAGAAGATGAGCATAAAAATCGTGGAGGTCAGGAGTTTGAAAAAGGGGAATTATATAGTTATTGATAACGAACCATGCCGGATAGTAGAATACACCTCATCCAAGCCGGGAAAGCACGGAGCTGCAAAGGTCAGGATCGAGGCTTTGAGCATATTTGACGGAAAAAAACATCAGCTTCTCACCACGGGGGACAACAAAGCGGAGGTTCCTATTATCACAAGGCAGCCTCATCAGGTTCTTTCTATAAACGGGAACATAGCTCAGTTAATGAATATGGAGACGTATGAGACGATAGAACTCCCAATCCCAGAAAACATGAGCTTGAAGGAGGGAGGGGAGGTTCAGGTATTAGAAGCATTAGGGAGAAAGGCCCTAGTTACATAGAGAGCAAGGATCAACCCGAGGATTTTATTTATTGTTTGGTAAAATAGGGATAGTAGAAAGGATGAAGCTTTCTGAGATGCTGAAGATATGGAAACTAGAGAAGGCAAGCCCAGAGCTATGCAGTCTTCCTTCAGGGTTTTACAGGGAAGCCAGAGAGAGCTTTAAGGAGGACAATAGCTATGAAGCCGCAAAGATGCAGGAAATATTAGACGATGTAGTGGCCATGAGACAGCATAAGATGCTCATGGGATGCCTAAGAGAGATAAGGGGGGGAGAGCACCCAGCGAACCGGCTTGAGGAGGAAGAAAGGGTCTACAGCCAGATTTATGCAGAATTGAGAAAGATGCGCACTGGGGAAGGGACGAATAATGGTGTAGGGGGGGAGATAGAAGGAGAAAAAGATAAAATAGGGAGCCCTGCCATGAAGGTGGAGGATGGAAACGAGACGGAGGTTGCCAAAAAGGGGTCAAAAGAGGGAGGAGAGACGAGGGATAAGGAGCAAAAGGACGAGACGGGAGCGGGATCAGAAGAGGCAGGGATTAAGGAGGGGGAGAACAAAGAAGAGAGAGTAGAGGGGGAGAAACCAGCGAGCCTGGGAGAAAGAGCTCCTGAGGGGGATAAGGGGAAAGGTGGAAGAGAGAAAGATGTTTTTAAAGGAAAAACTGAAAATAAAGCACTTAGGCGGGTGAGATTCCTAAAACCCATGCCCTCGTTCATAGATCCAAATATGCAAACCCTGGGACCCTTTGAGGAGGGCCAAGAGGTGGAACTAGACGAGAAGGTGGTGGGCATCCTCCTAAAAAACAACGCTGTTGAGATTGTATGATAAAATGAAAATCCCAGATGAGATAATCGCTTATTGCAAGAGGTGTGGAAAGCATACAAAGCATACTGTAAAGAGGGATAAGAAGGGAAAGCCGTCTCCATTGACCTGGGGCCAACGGCAATATGAGAGGGTGAAGGAAGGGCATGGGAGCAAAAGGCGCGGAGAGAAGGATATTATGAAGGTCAACAAGGGAGGAAACCTCAGGCTTACCTGCACTGAATGCGGATACACGCACTTAAGGCCATATGACAGAACAAAAAAAGAGCCGGAAATCGAGAAGCAGTAGGGATGTTGCACGCATTCTCTTGGCACTTGTTCCACTCCCTCTTGCCTTATCTCTTTGTGCATTCCCTGAGTTTGGGGAGCTGCAGGTCCTCCCTCTTCTCTTGGTGTTCATCTTGGGAACATTGATTGGAACCATAGGCCATGTATATTGGATTCGGGTGCTTTTGAGAGAGAGGGAATTCTACAAGGACTTCTATGAGAAGAGCGTGCTGAAGCCGCATAGAGTAGAGGTGGAGATGCAAAAAAGGCACACAAAGAATCTTATCCCCTTTTATGTTTTTGGAACCCTCGTCTTCTTTTTGGTCCTGTTCATATTCGGAATCTTCCAAATAGGGTTTCCATATCTGCTCCCCCTAATCTTCGGCGCTATGGAGGGACAGCCCCTAAGTTACTTGTTAATAGAGAGGGGCATTATCTCTGCTTAGGCCCTCTCTTTTTCTTGAGAGAGCATCTATATTAGATAATGCCCGAAGTAATAGGATTTGTACATGGAGAAGTAAGGCCCACCTCGTTTGAAATACTTGTGGAGAATAAGGAACTCGCAGAGAGAGGGACATACATAAAGATACACCACGAGATGTACGGGTGGGTCCTAGGACAGATCTCATTCGTAAGGAGATTTTGGGACGATAGGAGGGGGGTAGAAAAGATAATAGCCAGTGTAAGGGTGATTGGATTCAGGGATCCACAAGGGCTGGTGCGACTCCCAAAGACCCCCTTCAAGCCAGAGGAGAGGGTATTTAAGGCTCATCAGACCCTCATAAGGAGCGTCCTTGGACTGGACACAGCGACAGCGGTTGGGCTTTATGTGGGGACACTGGACGGGGAAGAAGGAATAAAGGTTTATCTAGATGCAAACAAGCTGATACAAAAACACCTCAGCGTCTTGGCAAAAACAGGTGCAGGCAAGTCTTACACAGTGGGTGTCCTTTTGGAGGAGTTAGCTGACAAGGGGGTTCCATGTGTGGTTATAGATCCACACGGAGAGTATTACACGCTCAAATTTCCAAACGACAATCCAGGAGACTATGAGAAATTTGCGAAGTTTCAAATAGTGCCAAAGGGGTTTCAAAATGTTGTAGAATTCACACCCAATAGGGCAATAAATCCAACAGCTGATGTAGAATTCAAACTAAGTGACAAGAACCTAGGAGCAAAGGATATAATAGACATTCTCCCAACCAGCCTCACCAGTGGGCAACAAGCGCTTCTTTATCAGGCAGTGAATGAGCTAAAGGGGAGCGGGGATTACACGCTGGAATATGTGATACAACACCTCCAACTGAGCGACACAAATGCAAAGTGGGGGCTTATTGCAGCCCTTCAGAGCCTGCTGGATACAAATATATTCTCCCCCGAGGGGGTGAAACTAGACGAAATTGTAAGGAAGGGGCAAACGAGCATAATAAACCTCAAGGGTATAAAACCGGAGCTTCAGGAGCTTATAGTATCAAAGCTGGCTGGAGACCTCTTTGAGGCCAGAAAGCAGAACAAGATTCCTGCATTTTTCTTTTTGATTGAAGAGGCGCATCGCTTCTGTCCAGAAAGGGGTGTGGGGCAGGCTATATCACTCTCCATATTAAGAACTATTGCTGCGGAGGGAAGGAAGTTTGGCATGGGCCTGGGGATAGTATCGCAAAGGCCTGCAAAGGTAGATAAAAATGTCTTGTCGCAGGCGAACACCCAGATAATATTGAAGGTTACCAATCCAAACGATATAGTTGCTATTTCAAAAAGTCTAGAGAATTTTACCCCAGAGCTAGAAGAGGTTATGAAGAACCTGCCCATGGGGGTTGCGATAATAACCAGTGAGAATCTAGAGCGCCCGGTTTTGACCAATATAAGGGTAAGGAGATCAAAGCACGGTGGGGGTGCTGTTGATCTAATCAAAACACGAACGGGGAGGCAGGGGGAGAGGGGGGGAAAGGTCCCGATTGTCGGAACAAAAATGGAGATCTCCCGTGGAATTATGAGCAAACTAAAAACCAAGATCGTCGGGGGAGAAGAGAAGAGGGGGGAAAGCAAGAAGGAGCAGAAGGAAGAGGAATGGGAAGAGAATCTAACACCAGACGAACTGGATTTCCTTGAAGAAACCAGGGGGGTTGGAATAAAGGAGAGGATATGGAGGAGGGTAAAGGACTTCTTCATTGAGGAGAAGATTGAGTAGTTTTCGCCCTGAGTATTTTTATGTTTTAAGGCGTGTATTATACGCACAAGGATGAGCCCATATAGACCCCCAAATAAGATCACAAGGAAACTGAAAGATGGGAGGAACATGCACATAGGTATAAATCCAAAGACAGGGATATGGATGGACTACGTGAGAAGAGAGCCAAGCTATCAAGCAAAGGGGGGACATTTGATACCTGTTCAGTTTGAGAAACCGAAGAAGGGGCGATACGAGGTATCTGCTCCAGATAGGTTTTACGCGGAGGCATGGATACACACCGGTCGAGGGGATGGGAGAGACGAACTTGAATTTCGGCTAAGGAAAGAATCCAACATGGTAGGCCCTGAATTCAGGGTTAGAGGGCTGGTAAGGAACGGTAAGGTTGAGGAGATACGATACAACAGGGGAGGAGAAGGGAGACACCCAATAGAGGATGTAATTGGGCCCGAAGAGCTTTACGGACACCTGTCTAGGGCTTTTTTAAAGAACGTAAGTGTGAGGAAGCTCGATGGGTACTATAGCGATTATGCAGAGGAGATAGGCGGGGCTGTGAAGCGGTTGAGAAAGGCCCACAGGATAAAGTGAGGGGGTAAATT
>JAOZPI010000037.1 GCA_029932835.1 archaeon
TCTTTTAGAGATATCATCAAGATCCAGGCGCTTAAACTCGTCATGATCTGTGTGGATTATAAGACAATCTGCGTCCTCAAGAGCCTCTTTGTAACCAGCAGGGACAACACCCCAGTCTGCTATCTCAGAATCATCTACAAGAGGGTCATAGGCGTAGACTAACGCTCCCCTCTTCCTTAGCTCATTTGAGATCCTGCGAGCTGGGGTCTCTCTTGCATCTGCTACATTTCCCTTGTAAGCAACTCCAAACAAGGCAATTTTCTTTCTCTCCAATTTACGGAGAAGACGCTCTGCAAGAAGTACTGTGTGCACAGCCATGTAATCATTAACTTCGCGCCCTGCCGTTATTATTTTTGGTTCATACCCAAGCTCTCTGGCCTTATAGACTAGATAGTGGGGATCCACAGGCAAACAGTGGCCTCCGACACCCGGACCTGGCCAATAGGTGTGAAAATTCCACTTGGTAGAAGCTGCTTTTATAACCTCCCTGGTATCAATCCCCATCTTGTCAAATATAAGAGCCAATTCATTCATGAGACCTATATTTAGGTCCCTCTGCGCGTTTTCAATCACCTTTGCAGCTT
This sequence comes from archaeon, assembly GCA_029932835.1. GTDB lineage: Archaea > Altiarchaeota > Altiarchaeia > JAFGQM01 > JAFGQM01 > JAOZPI01. The sequence goes on from JAOZPI010000037.1 coordinate 585, forward strand.
CCGCAGTTTTTATGCTACTTACCCGTATCACTCCCTTTTTTGTTATTTTTGAATACACCTCCTCTGCTACATCCCCCCAATGCTTGTTAATGGCCCCCACAACACGGACAGTAGTCTCTAGGGTGTGTTCCCTGTCGCCAGGATTGTAACGCTCTGGGCAATATGCAATCCCAAAGTCAGGACCAGCACGCAGCCCTGTCCTCTGTTCTATTATCTTCTTTACTATCTCCTCTGTTGCTCCGGGGTAAACGGTGCTCTCCAGAACAACGAGCTTTCCCCTCTCCATGCCCTCTGAAACAGCTACAGCAGCAGACGCTACAAAGCTTAGATCAGGGAGCTTGTTTTTGTCTAAGGGAGTGGGAACTGTTATAACAACAACATCAGATTTCTTTACCGCAGCAGGGGTGTCTGTAGTGAATTGTATGCTCCCGGTATCCAAAAGACGGGCTATGCGATCCGATGGAATTATCTCTGGAATGGTGCTATGAGCAGAAGATAGCTTTTTTATGACCTCTTTTTTTATGTCCGCGCCTACAACGGAATATCCTGCCTCTGCAAACGCTAGGGATGTGGGAAGTCCAACATACCCCAAACCAACTACACAGACCCTTCTTAAAGCGGATTTCATCTTTTAATATATGCGATGTATTCTTTAAGGCCCTTCTTCAGGTCATATTTGGGTTTCCAGCCAATCTCTTTGGCTCGTGAGATATCAGCAAGAGAGTGTTTTACGTCTCCCCTTCGCTCCGGCAGATATGTTACTTCTGAGTTTGAACCAGTGAGATCTATTATCATGGTAGCGAGATCATTTATAGTTGTTTGGGTCCCACCTGCGATATTATAGACACCAGAATCTGGGGATCTGGAGGCCTTCATATTTGCAGACACCACATCCTTGACATAGGTGAAATCCCGAGTCTGGTTCCCGTCTCCATATATTGTTATTGGCTTGTCCAAGAGGGCAGCCCTGACGAACTTTGGTATTACGGCTGCATATTGTGACTCTAGGTTCTGTCTTGGACCAAAGACATTGAAATAACGGAGAGATATCGTCGTTATGCCGTATAGTTCAGAGAAGACGCGCATATAGTGTTCTCCAATAAGTTTTGATACTGCATATGGGCTCTTGGGGGCTGGAGGCATTGTCTCTACTTTAGGAAGGGTGGGGGTGTCCCCATACACAGAAGAGGAGGAAGCATAGATTATCTTACTAACCCCACTATCCACACATGCCTTTAGGAGTGTGAGCGTTCCCCCAATATTAGCCTCGTTTGTGGTTATAGGATCCTCTATACTCCTTGGGACACTTGGAACTGCTGCCTGGTGGTAGACGATGTCAACATCCTTGAGAACCTCAAGGAGCAGGTCATAATTGTTGACACTGCCGCTAATAAGATGAAAGCCTGAATCTCGGACAAAGGAGATGCTCTCCTTATTTGCGGTGGAGAGATTATCCAAAATCTTTGCCCCTGGGATCTCCTCTGCAATATTTGATCCTATGAATCCGGCACCACCCGTAATTAACACCATATTGCTACAGTAAGAAGAGAAACGGCAAGTTGTATAAAAAGGATTGATAACACTAGAGATGTCTCTCTGATTCCATTAGTAATATGCATGATAAGGCTTGGAAGCCCTACTACTCTTTTTGCCGTGAGCCTTTCGCCCTGAACTTCAATAAAGTCCAGTTCTTTTGGAAACTGGTTCTTTATCTTGAGGAGAAAGTCAAAGAGATAGGGGAGCATTACTATGACCCCAGCAGTCTCGAAATTTCCTATGATAACAGCAGAGACGATGCAGGCTCCTATGGGGAGGGTGCCCACATCTCCAGGGAATATGCGGGCTGGGTACTTATTGAAGAGAACAAACGCTAGAAGGGCGCCAAACATTGAGAACAGAAGGGTAGCCGCACCCATGCTGCCCTTTGAGAGTGCAATTAGTCCAAGGGAGAGGGTAGAAATTATGCCCATGCCTGCCTCAAGCCCATTGAAACCAGCAAGAGTATTGGTGAGGTTGGAAGCAGCTGTGACTGCCAGAGGGATCAAAAGGAGAGGGTAGAGAAAGGGGAGATGCAATTTTCCGAGGAGGGGGAGGGTGAGATAGGGATTGCCTGCTGCAATTGCTACAAGCGGAAACGAAGCAAAGACAGGGAGGATCGCCTTGATTATCTGCCTAATCTTTATCAAATCGTCGAGTATGCCTATTACTGTTATTATTAAGATTGTGGAGAGTGCAGCATAGATTTCACTCAGGTTGCTGAGTCTTGTGGAGAGGCCAAAGAGGTGGAAGTGTGAGATCAAGGTGGAAACAGCGATAGCTAGTAAAACACCGAATACAAACCCGGCGACAATGCCAACACCGCCCATCTCAGGGATTTTCGGTTTGTGGGGCTTATTAACATCCGTTCCTGTGATTCCCGCCTCAGTGAACTTGTTTATGAGGACCGGGATCACTCCTAAGGTTGCAAAAAAACTGGCCAGAACAACCAGCAATATTAAGAACATTTTATGTCTGTTTTAGAGAGTTTTCAGTGCAATATGTGGCATTTCCAAGGCAGTAGTAGGTTATATTTACAAGATCTCCGAAATCTGCCTTAAGGTTGTTTAGAAGGTCGGTCTCTATTTCACAGCTTTCTGCACAGCGGGGGGAATAGAAGACCTGTAGGAGTGTGGTATTGTCAGCAGGGGGACAAGGATCTGTACTGGTCTTCTTTATGACATTCAGGATGTCGGAGAGAGACGGATCCAATTTTATTTTCTTGGTTTCTGGATCATAAGACACGCCTAGGTTTTTGCACAAGTCTTCTGGCACGGCTTTGTTCATTATACAGGTTATTCTCTTCAGAGTATCCTGCTCCAGGTTTATATCACTGAGTTTCCCTGTCTTTTTCATCTCACAATTCCATACAATAGTAGGGAAGTAGGAGACTTCGTAGGCGTCTCCCAATTCTGGGGAATAATAGTCATAGGTCATGTTCAGAGTGCTCTGGTTCAAGGGGGTCTGGTTTGTTTCTTGAGACTGGTTTTGGGTTTGTGTGGCCCCCGGGATGGTTTGATTTGCAGCAGCCCCGTTCGATTTGTTTAAACCCGCATCCTCGGAGGGTATATTGTCTGGGTAGGTGATCTTGAATATCTTCACGCTTGGGTATATCCTCTTTGTGGTGTCGTCTATGACGAGGCTGAAGTGTTTCAGATTTTTCGCGTCCAGAAGATACAACTCAGTGAACATATTGTGAAGCCATCGCTTTGGAACATGAATGAAAATCTGGGGTGCGAGCACATCTTTTTGGAGCCTTGTAGCATATCCTACATTAAGAAGGAGGTCGTTGTGTGAGATTACATCCTTGTAATCCACCAAGTCGCAGTTGCGCGAAATGAATTTGAGGGCCTGTGTCCCATCTGAATATGTGTAGAGGATAAAGGCAGGGTAAACACCGCCATTAGAGTACGGGAGTCCGTATCCAACGTACAGGTATCTCCTCGTTATTGTCTTCTTTTCACCATTTTCAACCACAATGGCAGGAGAGAGGGAGGTTGTATACGAGGGCTTGCATACATACCTTCCGACAAGCAATTGGTAGACATCATAGACTGGCTCTCCTGGTCGTCGTATTACTGCTGCCGTCAGGTTCGGTTTCTTTAGCTTTCCGTTGAGCGTCATATTACAGCAGAGGGAGGGAGACTCCTCGCAACACTTCTTGGGCTTTACATTTGTCATTAGATCCCTCTTGCACACCACCCCCTGATCACAGACATACCTCCCATCCTCAACCCTAGCCTCCAGTCCGTTTTCAACATTCTGGCACACCTGGCCAACCTCGCACGTTCCGTTAATGGCTGTGTATCCGTTTGGATACTCGTAGTAGTTTGTTCCGAGGAAGGCAAGGGCAGAAGATTTCCCAACAAGTGAGTAATCCAGAATTATGTACTTAACCCTATAATTTCCATTAGAGTCTTTGGGGTTCCATGGTTGTGTCATCAGCCACCTCAGTGCATCCTCCTCTGAAGTGGTGTTGTAGAAGAATCTAGCAATTCGCATTATGTACTCCTCGTTCGCCTGTGTGGGATCAGCTATTACGGTAGATGGAGACAGCGCTGTGATAAAGTGGCCGTAATCCCACCATGTCAGAACATAGTCCCCGCTTATAAAGGTGTTTCCCTCATAGTGACCGGGATTTATATGGGAGGCAAGCCACTGAACCCCATAGAACCAAGCTGGATCTGCAGAAGGACCACGTATATTCTCCCAAGCAGAGTGCTGGCCTGGGGGGAAGTGGGGGACAAAAAGCGCAGCAGGAATAAATACCACTACAAGGATTAGGGGGAGGATCTTTAGTGTTGCTATCTCCTTCGTGTTTTTTGGCAGTATCAGGCCCGCCATTGAGGCCAGGGTCAGGAAACCGAGGGATTGGGAGAAACCCAGTCGTGACTCCTGCTGGGCAAGATTCCATGCGAGAAGGAAAAAGAGAAGGCCCAGGGCATATCCCTTGAAAATCTTTAAAAAGGCGTCCGTTCTTTTGAAGTAGAGGTAGATGATAAGAATCGCCGGGAGAAGGACAAGCATAATGAGGGTCATGACAAGAGAGACGTTGTACGCCTTGTACAAGGGCCCCCACCCGTACATCGTCGCCTGCTCCTGAATCGTCTTATCAACCAGGAAGTTCTTCACTGATGTGCCAGCAATTCGGGAGAATGCGTGCTCTGGTCTGCTCATAACGCGGTCAATGCCAACAAAAAAGGCGGCCACAATGATAAGGAGCATAACGCATGCGAGTATGGTGGGGAGGGAAGCGTGGAGTCTTTTCTCTAAATCGCTAAGGGGACCTCTGAGATTTAGAGATCTAATATTCTGTGGCAAGAGAGGCAGCAGGGTTATGAATAGTACAGCAAATAGCAAAATAGCAGAGAAGAGGAGGATGTTACTGGACTCGGTCGGGTTAATTATAGCGGAATAGATTAGGGAAACCAGGGCGATTAGGGCTATTGTAGAGGCATACAGGGAGGTTCTCCTTCCAAGACGCTCCCGCGTACTCTCTGACCATAGGGCAATTAAGAAGGCAAGCAGAAAACTGGGAGAGTATGTAAAATCTATGGTGTGCATACCGTCGACAAAGAATTTTAGGAGAAGAAAGGTAAGGCCGGATACGGAGATTGCCTTCGTTATTTCCCAAGTGTCCTTTTTGAAGGTGGAAGCAAAAAGGAGGTAGACCGAGAAGGCAACATATGGGATTGTGAAGAATATTGTGGTTCCCTTCCAGGTCATAGCGGCTGCGAGATAGAAGACAGCGGTTAAAACAGAGTAAAGCAGGTTTCTTCTGCCAGATGTCCTTGCGGCTTTAATGAGGAGGTAGATTGAAAAAACAGAAAGACTGAGACCCATTATATCCTCCTCAACACCGCCTGCTAGGGACTTGGAGAGTATAGCAGGCAGGGTAGCAAATAAAATGCCTCCGAGGAACCCGCTTTTCCAGTCCCCTGTGAGTTCCTTTATCAGGAAATAGAAGAAGACGGAAGCAAACGCAGATATAAAAACAGGGTACAATAGAACTATGTGGTGGATCGGCTGTCCGGAAAGGAGAGCTAGATAGGTATTTTGATAGTAAACATAGGAGTGGGGAACGGATTTGCCCATGGGGGGGTACACCGTGTAGTCCCTATCAGGGAGGTCCCCAAGAGTGTAAAGAAGATTTGTGTATTTGTAATGGTAATAGGGGTCATCCATCGAAATCAGATGCCCAGCCATCTGACTTGTACCAGGAAGAACAGGATAGACACGGAATAGTATCGCTGTAAGCGCGATTGATAGGATTAGGACTGTTTGTAGTTTCAGTATCTTTCCTGCTAATAGAAGAGAGAGGAGGAGGTAAGAAACAAAAAGCAGAACAAGAAGAGGGCTGGCCCCTTGTATGAGAGCAGTCAAAACACCTAGAGAGAGGAGGGAGGGGAGGATATTCCAATAGTCCTGTAGATGGTCCTTAAGGTCTCTAAAGGAGAGGTACGCAGTTATTAGAAGTGTGGCAAGAACAGAGGCTGAAAGAAGAGCGTGTGTAAGGAGAGTGGGGAGCAAGAGCCAGAGGAGGAGGAGCACAAAAACTGCAAGAGCTAATGTAAGATGGAGTGGGATTTGAATCTCGTCCAGCGTGCTCCCCTTTTCCTCCTCTTGGTTCATTTTATTATATCCAAGAGCTCTGAGACCTTCTCTATGGCCCTGTCTGGATGAGCTCTAGTAGAGTTATCACGATTGTACGAGTTTAGCAGGAAGACGGTATAACAACCAGCCGACCTCCCAGCCTGAACATCGTATATAGTGTCGCCCACATATATGGCGTTTTTGGCGGCCACGCCAAGGATTTTCAGTGCGTTTGTAACCGGCTCATGGTGCGGTTTCTTGTTCCTTGCGTCATCTCCTCCGATGATGACGTCAAAATATGATCTTATTCCTGCCACCTCAAGAGTCTTTGCCACTATGTTCCTCGGTGATGTGCTCACCACTCCGAGTTTACGCCCCTTCTCTCTTAAACGTCTTAAAGTTAGAGGAACATCCTTTAAAACCTTGAGTTTTTTTAGATTTTTTATCCAGGCGGATTCAAAAAATGCCATCAATTGGTGATATTCTCGATCGCTGGAGATTCCGACAAGGGAATAAACAGAAGAGTCCACAGGTTTTCCAAAGAGTTTATAGGTAAAGTCCTCCTTGGAAAGTGGTTTCTTATTGAGCTCGTGGAGCGCTTTATTAAAAGATTCGTATATCAGATCATGGGTATCCACGAGAGTGCCATCCATGTCAAAGAGTACTGCCCTTGTCGGCTCCATCTTGCTTAATTTATATCACCAACCTCAAAATTACCCGCATTTTAGCAGGTATAGGTTATAAAATAAGAATGAGAATTGCGGTGATAGATAAAAAGAGGTGCAGACCTGAGATATGCGGGTACTTGTGCCAGAGAGCCTGCCCGAGGGTCAGAGCGGGTGATGAGACCATAGAGGTAGGGGAAGATAAATTCCCTATTATCCATGAGGATTTGTGTGCAGGATGTGGGATATGTGTCTCTAAGTGTCCTTTCGGAGCTATAATAATCACCAACACACCAGAAGAGGCTGGAATTTTGACACATCAATACGGAAAGAATGGTTTTCGGTTGTATGGGCTGCCGGTCCCAAAACAAGGGGCAGTGGTTGGCATTCTTGGGGAGAATGGCATTGGGAAGAGCACCGCGTTGAAGATCTTAAGCGGGCAGTTGAAACCAAACCTGGGGAGGGAGGGCAAGGTAGAATGGGAGGAGATTATAGAAAGGTACCGGGGAAGCGAGATACAAAATTACCTTAAGAGTCTAGCCAGTGGCAGAATAAGAGGAGTTTATAAACCGCAGTATGTAGACGCTCTAGCAAGAATTGACGACACTGTGGCAGGAGTATTGAGAAGGGTCTCAAACGAGTGGAGGGGATTAATACAGGAGATGGGGCTTGAGAAAGTAATTGACAGGAAAATGAAAGCGCTCAGTGGTGGGGAGCTGCAGAGGGTCGCGATTGCGATCGCTATTTTGAGGGATGTTGATCTCTATTTCTTTGACGAACCGACCTCTTATTTGGACATAATGCAGAGGATAGAAATAGCAAAGAGAATTAGAAGGCTTGGAAAGGAAAAGGCTGTTATTGTGGTTGAGCACGATCTTATTGTGCTAGATTATGTGTCCGATTACATCCATATAACGTTTGGGAAGAGAAAGGCGTTTGGTGTGTTCTCAAAACTGAAGAAGGATCGGGTTGGTATAAATGAGTATCTTGATGGAGGGCTAAGAAGCGAG
>JAOZPI010000038.1 GCA_029932835.1 archaeon
AGCCTTTTCGTAGGTTCCTATCTTATTGGCAACATCGCCATTCAGAGCAATTCGGTCTGCCCCGACTATGCACAGATCCACTTGCCCTCTCTGCATAAAGTATCCTGCTGCGTTGTCGGCTATAATAGCGTGGTCGATGCCTTCCTGAAGAAGCTCCCATGCTGTAAGGCGGGCACCCTGACACCTGGGCCTGGTTTCATCCACCCAGACAAAGATCCTCCTGCCCTTCTGGTGAGCAAGGCGTATAGGAGCCAAAGCAGTTCCATAATCTACACACGCCAAGGCCCCCGCATTGCAGTGAGTCAGGATCCTTGCTCCGTCTCTTATGAGCTCTTCACCAACCTCCCCTATCCTTCTGCTCCTCTCTGCTGAAATGTCTGCATACTTCTCAGCCACCTCCCGGGCATTTTTGCCGTTGTAGTTTTGCTTAAAGTATCTGATCGCGTCAAAGAGGTCATATGCAGTAGGACGGGAATTGGATAGCTCTTTCTCAGCCTCCCTGAGTTCCCCGGAGAGTGCTCCTTGCGCCATCCCATAACAGGCAGTTGCACCGATAGCAGGAGCTCCTCTAACCACCATCTCCGCTATAGCTCTGGCTGTCTCGTGATAAGTTTCGGATTCAAATAGTTTGAACTCGTGTGGTATCAGACGCTGGTCCACCATAACAACCCGGTTCCCATCCATCCAGACACTTCTATAATTCCGGCCATGGATCTTCATTTTTGTCAGGAAGAAAACTTATAGTTATATAAGATCTGTTTTAAAATCCAAATAGATTCAAAACTTTTTAAAACCATTGATATAACTACTGAGTGGATGATATAGAGAGAGCAAAGCAGATTATAGAGGAAAAATTTGCGTGTGTTCAGACAGCGCCCTCTATGAAAACCGCTCTTGGAGAGCCATTTGGCATCCCGCTAGGAAATTTTGTTCACGGTAGGTTAGTAACTGCCCTCCGTCTTCTTGGATTCAAAAGGGTCTTTGAAACAGACTTTGGGGCAGAGCTCAGGGTTATGGAGGAGTCTACTGAGCTAAAAGAGAGAATGGACAGGGGAGAAAACCTCCCCCTCCTCACATCATGTTGCCCCTCCTGGGTCGGCATATGCGTGAAGAAATACCCGGATCTTATCCCATACCTCTCAACCTGCAAATCTCCAATGGAGATGGTAAGCTCACTGGCAAAGAGCTACCTGACGTATGAAAAGAAGCTAGGGGACATTGGAATTGTAGCCATAATGCCATGCTACGCAAAGAAGATGGAAACTGTAAGAGGGGAAACTGACGTTTCTCTCACAGCTATGGAACTGGTAAAATGGATGAGGGAGGAAGGGATACAACTGGAAAAACTGCCGTTTGGCGTCTATGACGCCCCGCTTGGTATGGCCTCATCTGCTGGGACCATATACGCGTCGAGCGGGGGGGTGGCAGAGGCGACTATGAGGACATTTACGCAGAGGTACTGCGGTGGGTGTGTGATTGAACACTTCTACAATGAAAAGACGAAACTAGAGGGAATGAGAGAGGTCGTGTTCAGGTTTGCGGACTATGAGATAAAGATAGGGATGGTGGAAGGAATTAAGGCTATTGATGAGTTCTGCCAGGGGCTGCTGGCTGGGAAATACAAGGATTTTGATTTGGTGGAGATGATGTTCTGCCGTGGTGGTTGTGTTGGGGGGAATGGGATGCCAAATGCAGGCAACGAGGAGTATATAAGATCTCGGATTAAGGCCTTGAGGAAGTATGACGACTGCGCGGTTATAAAATCTGCTCACGAGAACCCACTGATCAAGGAGGTGTATGACCAGTACTTGGGACAACCGTTTGGGAAGAGGGCGAGGGAGATACTACACCACAAAGATTTTAAAAAGATATTCGGTAACTAACTAAATCAGTGAAAAAATCTAAATCAGTGAAAAATGGGTAAGAATGCCTATGTCAGCGGCCTAGGATACCTGCATGAGCTCAGCCACGAGAGCGTGAGGTTTTACCTCTATTTCTTGGTGGGTTTCTTGGTTCCGTTTAGTATAGGGCATCCACAGGTTATTGTTGGAAGCGTGGTGAATATGATGCTGATAGGTGGAGCTTTGGAAACAAAATCCCCGCGGTATATGATACCCCTTATTATATCCCCAAGCCTTGGAGTGCTCTCGAGAGGAGTAATCTTCGGACCCCTCACACCCTTCCTGCTTATGATGGTGCCGTTTATCTGGGCAGGGAATGCTATTTTAGTGTACCTAATGCACAATCTGCGCGGCGTGAACTACTGGTTCTCGCTCCTTGTGTCAGCTGTTTCCAAAACAGGTTTTCTCTTTTTGTCTGCATACTGCCTAGTCTCGATGGGAGTACTGCCTGCACCGTTTCTAAATGCAATGGGGATGACACAGCTGCTCACAGCCCTAGTGGGAGGCATAGGCGTGTTTATCCTATACAAGAGTGGGGTTGTGGGTGTGCTGGAGAGAGGAAGAGCTATGTTTTTTTCTTGATACCCCGTAAGGCGTAAAGGGCACAGATTCGCGGATCCCTTGATTCTATAATCTTGTCCCCTGTAATCCCCAGTATGTACTCTGCTTTTATAGAAAAGAAACGCTTAAGGACTGTTTGAAGCCACTCTTTATCCAAGGCCTGAATATGCTGGGAGATATAACCGCCACGCGATAATCTGTCACGGAAATAGTCAGAGCTTCTGTTTAGGAGAAGTAAGAGAAGCTTCCCCTCAGGTCTTAACACCCGAGCTGCCTCTTCAATTGCGCGCTCTGGGTCTTCCATAAACTCCAGAGAGGTTACGAAAAAAGCACCGTCAAAGCTATTGTTTGGAAAGGGGAGGTTCCCTGCATCTGCTTGGACACACGACTTGCCGGCCAACTTCAACATATCACTTGAATTGTCTATACCGGTTATATCAAACCCTCTCAGCCTCTCCTCAAAGATCCCTACGCCACAGCCAATGTCCAGTAATTTCCTGCACCCAGAGAACCAAGAGCGGATATATGCTACCTCGTAATCCAAGACTCTCGACCCAAGCGGGCTTTTATAAAAAGAGAGGTACTTCTCTGCGTTCATTCTCTATTTTCTAACTCTTCACGTAGGAGTTTATAAATGCTCCGTATCCCGTCTGCAACAGGAGAGGAGGTTTCTATAACTGGCGTAAGGCTGGAAATCGCGGAGAAAACCGCCTTGTCAAAAGGGAGCCTTCCTATTACTGCTGCAGAATATTTCCTCTCTATCTTCTCTGTCAGAGATTCGTTTATATTCCACTTGTTTATAACTATTTTGTAGGGTATGGAAAAGTGCTCTACTACGCCGAGGACTCTCTGCAAATCTGAAATCCCAGAGGGGGTCGGCTCTGTGACCAAAAGCGCATAATCTGAGCCATTGAGAGATGCAGTAACTGGGCAACCAATACCTGCCGCAGAGTCTAAGATCATCATTTCGTGATCTATCTTATCTGCATGTTTCTTTATTTCAGTGACTACTTTTCCAGATCCGGTCTCCCCGGGATACAGAAACCCGGTGATGACAGGAAATCCATATTTCGTCTCAGATTGTATTATCTCGCCGCTGTCAACTGGTTTTAGCTTAATAGCACTTACCGGACATGCAAGCTCACAAGCTCCGCATCCCTCACACAGGTAGGGGAGCACCGTGGGAGAGCCATCAAATTTCATAGCTCCGAAGGTGCAGGCCTCCGCACACCTGCCACACTTGATGCACTTGGAATAGTCTATAAAGGCCTTTTCACTTGCAGAGATCTTTTCTCCGATTGTGGTCCCGAACTCTGCCATCTCCACGCCGAGCCATAGTGCTAGATCCGGAGCATCAACATCGCAGTCTACAGCCACAAGGCGCTTGCTCTTTGAAAATAGGACAGAGAGGGACGCTGCTAGCATTGACTTCCCGACACCCCCCTTGCCAGATGCTACCGCTATTTTCATATTCTTATCACTTTCCCTGTTTTTAAAACATGGACCCTGTTTCCAAATACTTTCTTCATCTCTTTAATCGCACGCTCTCCAGTGCAGTGACCAGGATAGAGGATTTGGACTCCCAACTCAGAGAATCCGGAGACTATGTTCTTTATTCTCTCTTGCGTGGCTCCAATAAGATGGAAGCCCCCTATTACAGAGTGTACCTTAGAGTCAAGACCTGCATGCTTTGTGATATTCAATATTCCGGTATGCGAGCATCCGACAACCACAACAGTTCCCTTGTTTGTGCGGAAGAATAGCGACGAATCATCAACTACAGGATCTGGAACCAACCTCCCTGCATCTATGTGGTATCCGACTGTTCCGGGATTCTCATAGATTCGTGGTATCTCCCCTGTAAAGACTATATCATCAGACAGGGCATAGGGCTTTCTTGTTAAGATGATCTCTCCAAAGTGCTGCTTTATCTCCCCCTCTGTCATGCTATTGCCTATCTCAGTCCCGTCAGCTCTGAGTTTTTTTTCGAATATGAGGGGATGCGCAATCAGGGTAGTCTCGGACATATCAAACGAGTCCACGAGCCTCCTTAAGCCACCAGTATGGTCATAGTGTCCATGACTTAGAACTAGATAATTCACTTTGTCCAAATTAACTCCCAGGTGTGCAGCATTGTCTATAAAGGCCCCGGTTTGCCCAGTGTCAAATAGTATCCTTGTATTTTCGAATTCAATATAGGCTGATATTCCATGCTCCCACAATAACCCTTCATTAGGGAGGTCCTCTATTAAGATAACTATCTTCATTTTTTCTTTCCTCCTTCAGCATTTGTAAGAAGGCTTGTCTTCTCAAGGATGGATGAGGAGGAATAAGCCCGGATGAGGTCTTCGGAGTATGGTATTGTATACTCTACAGTTAAATTGTTCTCCACAGCCAGTTTTTCGATGAGATGGTTATCTCCAACTCCCGCTTTGTTTAGGACCAGCGAACGGGGAATCTTGAGAACATCGAGGAGTTTCAGCATAATTCTGGTGTCGTGCGCCCCGAGAGGAGTTGGTTCGGTTACGATGTATGCCTTCTCAGAGCCTAGAAGCGCGTTTATAACGCTGCAATGGGTGCCTGCCGCTGTGTCTATGAGGAGATAATCCGCGCGCACCTTCCGTGCTAGTGCCTCTGCCCTCTTTTTGGCGTCCCTCACAATCCCTCCAGTTTCTTCAACCCCAACAAGAGATCGTCCAGTAACTAACCAAAGGTTATCCGATACCTTGTTTACATACGACTCCCCGCACTCCTCTTTTTTGACTGATATCGCCCCAACTGGACAGACATTCCAGCAAACCCCACAACCAGCGCACAGATCTTTCACCAAGCTTGGAAGCCCACCTATTTGATAAAGGGCGTTGAAACGGCAGGACTCAACACATTTTCCACAGCGTGTGCAGATGTCTGCACTTATGTCCGGATAAGATTGATGTATAGCCTCCCTGTTTTCAAGTTGGATATCAAGAAGGAGGTGGTCATTTGGACACTCCACATCTGCATCAAACAACACGACTCTATTTCCCTGAGAGGACAACCTAGAGGCCAGAAGCAGAGAGAAGGTGGATTTCCCTGTTCCCCCCTTTCCCCCTGTTATAGCTATCTGCCCCATCTCCTTCCTGCTCTTCTTCCTCCGCCTCTCCAACCTGGTCCCTGCCCTCCTCTGTTTAAGCCTCTCGCACCCCTGTTATAGACATTGGAATCGGTCTGAGTATCAGAGGGCCCTCCAAATCTTCCTGAAGCCTCGCCCCTATCTATGGGCTTCAACTCTCCATTCAGATACTTCATTATGCTCTCTCTCACGCTACCCTCTGCCCTGATCATCTCTATGCCTGCCTGCTTGAGCATCTCAAATACGTTAGGACCGAAATTCCCTGCAATGACAGCGTTTACCTTCATATTAATCAACATCTGACCGACCTGCACCCCGACACCTGAGGTTCCCTCTCTGTGCGTATTCTCTATTATCTCGCTCCCTTGGATTTGCTTATCTTCAACCTCTACAAGTGTAAAGGTCTCGCATCTCGCAAGTACTGGGGACACTACATCATCAAGCCCCCCCTTTATTGTCGCAACCGCTATTTTCATTTTTTCCCTCCTGAAACTTGATTTTCAATATCTAAAACCACCTTTTTGAGCCTCTCAATCGCCTTTGAGAGCTCCTCTATCTTCATCTCCAATAGGGGTTCCTCCTTCTTTTCTTGTTCTGCTTTCTTCGTCAGGTCTCCTTCTTTTGACGCTATTTTCTGCTCTACTCCTTCTGTCGCTATATTGCGCAAGTCCCTCCACCATCCAGGCTGTCCAGTAGCATAAAACATATTCATATATCCTCTGCCTCTACCACCGCTGCCCGGAGGCCTAGCAGATCTAAACCTCCCGCCTCTTCCCCAAAACCCTCCAAGTGGTCTTGGGATAACCCCACTCGTCCAGAGTGGTGTGCACCATCCGCCCCTACCATCAGGGCCTGTTCCATCTCCTCCTGGCATTTTTATGCTCCCTATTTTAAGCTCGTGTCATCTTGGCTCCGCACTTAGGACACGTCATCTCATAGCATGGCTGACCTCGTGCGTGAGTCTGTTTATACCCACAATTAGGGCACACACAATCTCCACCAGGGCCCAAACCATAGCCTCCCATTCTTCCTCTTCCAACCATTTTGTATTCACCCCCCTTTATTTTTATTGCTTTGGCGTTGACAATAGCATCTGCTATTTTTCTTCTTGCTGAGAGCAAGAGCCTATGAAATGTTGGCTGAGAGATCCCCATTCTCCCCGCTGCTTCTTCCTGCTCTAACCCCAGAAGATCCTTCAGCCGTATCGCCTCAAACTCATCTACTGTTAGTACGACCAAACTTGAGGGTGTTGTGTCTTCTGGCACGAAAGAGCTGACTGTTGGTATTTCCTCCACCCAGCGACGCCGTCGCCTCCGTGGCATGATAGACCTCCTGTATCCTGAGCGCAGGACCTTCTACTTATAATGAATATATATTCACAAATTAATCTATAAAAACCTTTACTCGGTATGTAGAGCATCTGGAAGGCCGGGTTTATATAGTTTTTTTTATCCAAGCGGCAATAAGTTAAAGGGTTTTTTATAAAGCAGCCTTAGAGGGCTCTTAAAAACCCGATCTGGGAAATGGTTGAGAGGGTAAAGACCGGGATCATAAGGCTAGATGAGATGTTAGAGGGGGGCTTGATAAAGGATAAGGTCTACCTAATAGCTGGAGAGCCCGGTTCTGGAAAAACGCTGTTTTGCCTGCAGTTTCTGCACACTGGGCTGAAGAACGGGGAAAACGGCATTTATATTACGGCAGAGGAGAAACCGCAGGATATTGTGGACGATGCCAAATCTCTTGGGTGGGATCTGGAGAAATATATAAAGGAAAAGAAGCTGATAATATTGGATATCACTCCCTATCTGGTGAGGGTTAAAGACGGGGAGGAGGTAGATGTGTTTCGAATGGTGAACGATTTGTTGAAATATGTACATGAGAACAACGCTAAGAGGATGGTGATAGATCCCATTACCCCTGTTGTGTATCAAACAAGGTCAGAGAAGGAAATAAGGGAGAGTATAAGGGAACTTGTGACTTCTCTTGAGGACAACATAGGTTGCACCACTTTGATAACGTCACCAGTTCCGATAGGGTCAAAAAGGATAAGTGAGTCGGACATAGAAGAGTTTATAGTCAGCGGTATAATTATCATGGGAATAGAAGAGAGAGAAAACCGCATCATAAGGACCCTTTTTGTCAGAAAGATGAGGGAGACAGCGTTCAAGTTGGCGAAATACGAATTTGAGGTTATCAAGGGTGTTGGGATTGTAATAAAGGGAGAGGTTAAAAGCGGGTAATTATTGCATCTATAGTATCCAAACAATTCTGCAGGGTTTTGCCAACCACCACAAGGCCATGGTTTTTGAGTATTATTGCTGGGTTTTTGAAAGGCCTGCTCCCCAGTGCCTTTAGGGCTTCTCTTGCCAGTTCTATCGTACCATAGGGATACTCCTTCTGCGTTACAGGAAGATCAAGCGGGTTTTCCAGAGCAGCGTCTAGGTGTATATGGACAATAGCATCAATGGAGGGATACTCAGAATAGATAAACCAGTGGAGGAAAGTCTCTGATGACGGGATATTTCTTCCAGAGGCTATGACCATGTTGGTGTTTTCATCAGCCTCTGAAACATATACGAGATCT
>JAOZPI010000039.1 GCA_029932835.1 archaeon
CTTTTCCATCTCAACTCTGGACGAGAAATTGGCAAAAATTCTTGAACCGGGAGCCCCCAAACCTACAGAGAGATTAAAGACAATGAAAAAATGCAAAGAGGAAGGATTCTTTACAGGAGTGTGCTTTATTCCCGTGTTGCCATTTTTATCGGATTCCGAAGAAGAAATTGAGGAAACAATAAGAACTGTAAAGGAACATGGAGCAGATTTCATTTTTGTTGGTGGGTTGACTTTATTTGGTAAAGGACTAACAGATTGTAAAACGCTTTATTACAAATTTTTAGAAAAGCATTATCCTAATCTTGTGCCAAAATATAAGAGATTGTACAGAATCTTTTTTGCACCGTCAAAAGAATATCAAAAGGAACTTGAGAAAAGATCAAAGAGGTTGTGTGAAAAATACGGAATCAAGAACAGGATTATTTAATAACGGCTTCGGGGCGGAACGCTTCGTCGCTTTGTGCCTTACCTCGCTTCGCTCGGCTCAGTTAACACGGCTTATGCCAGTCTCAAAAAAATAAACTTTATAAAGATAATTTATTTAACTGTCTGGGATGATAACAGACGAGCAAATAGGGCCCTATCAATTAAGGTTGATAGCGAATAAGGGTAGCAAAGGGGGAAATACAACCCCTACACAAAAATCCGCATTTAATGAAGGTTCTTAAATAACAAACAATTAATAAATTATGAAAAGGACGAGCTTGCTTTTCTCAATTCTTATCGTATTGTCCGTTGTCCTGCTAATCCTCTACAATTTCGCTCCAGTAGCTGAAAAGCGGCCTCATGCAAATGAGAGAGCACACGAGGGCAAACCTCCCACAACAGAACCTGCCCATAAAAGCAATTACGGTTTTTTCTGCATTGAAGAGGATTTTGTTGAAGACGGGGACATCAGCAGCCTGAGCATAGAGGATATAAGGGACCTGAATGTGAGATACGCAAGGACCCTGAGTCGTTTTTTTGAATGGGATGCGATTGAACAGGAGAGGGGGGTCTATAATTTTACCAAGACGGACTATATTGTGGGGAGAGCGTCGGACGCGAACGTTTCTTTGATAGTTACTTTTTTCCCCTACGCCGAATGGGACCAAGGGGGCGCAGAGGGGTGCTGCGTGGTTAAAGAGAAGGAAGGGCGCAAGAGTTATATGTGCACTTGCAACCCTCAGAATTGGACCGCATATGAGTTATTTTTGAGGGAGATTGCAGAGCGTTATGATGGGGATGACGATTTTGGAAGCCACCCCATTTCCGATTCATTAAAGGGGAAGATTAAACGAAACCCGGTGCTTTTTTGGGAAATTAACAACGAGCCGGACGGGATCGATCCTGGTTTTGGGGCAAAAAACTTTAACGGCGATAATGAAGATTACTTTGAGCAATTAAAGAGATCATACGAAGCAATAAAAGATGTATGTGAAAATTGCAAAATTTTAATCGCAGCTCCAACGCCGGAGGATCCCGAAGGGTTTTATAGCGAGCTTGTACGACTAGGTGCGCGCAGCTATTTTGACCTGTACAATTTCCACCCGAGTAACTACTACGAAAGGCCGAGTGATATCTTTAGCGGAGTTGATAAGCCGGTGATATACACAGAGACGGGAGGGGGGAGAGGTCCGGAGATTGCGAAGCAGGTTCTTGCGTTAATCGGCAATAATGTGAGTATTGCGTGCATGTCAAGAAGTCCGCTTGCGGATAAATACTACAGCTCGCTATCTAAAGGAGGCAGCGAGGATGAGTTTTTTGAGTCAACCCTGTTGTACAAAAACGGATCAAGAACAGCACAGTATTTCGCCCTGAGGAAGATGGCCACTGAGCTTAAAGATTTCAAGTCTTACAAGAAACTCAAAGTGGAGGGGGTGGTCGCCTATATCTTCTATTTTGACGACAAGAATCCGGTGTATGTGTTTTATCTGGATTGTGACGGGGTGGAGAGTGCGTTGTTCAATCCCGGGCTCGGGGAGTTTATTGTTGAAGATCTGTTTGGGGAGGAGAAGAGACTCTCGCAGCCGTTTGAAATTCAAAGGGACGACGTTTATTTTATCAGACTGGCTGACAAAGAGGTTCCAGTTGGTTACGGCTTGGTGGGGGAGTACAACTGCAGGCAAGCTTCTTGGAAAAAAACACAAGGGGGAAGGGGAGGATGGCCAGTCGCGGGGGAAAAGGAATGTGACTAACCGAGGGATCTGTGGGGATAATTACTGCACTATCAAAGAGGCAAATTCAAATAGTTGTCCGCAAGACTGCACCGGCAGGTCGTGCGGGGACGGAATCTGCGACGAGATGGAAACCGCGGAGCTGTGTCCCCAGGACTGCAGCTAAAAGTACGGCAACGAAAGATCCTCAGGGAGGCGGACTTTCTCAGCCTTGTTTCGGGCCTAGTTGAATTAGAGAAAGGGCCGGGTCCGAGATTTGAACTCGAGTCGTCGGATCGCTGCAACCTGGACCCTTCTCTTTTCGTTGACGTTTTCTCTTTCGAGAAAGAGAAAAGGCCACCACAGTCCGACAGGATAGCCAGACTACCCCAACCCGGCCGCGAAATTGCTGAGGGTTTGTTAGGCCGGGTGCTGTGACGCCGAAGGTGTCGGTCAAACCCGGCCGCGAAATTGCTGATGGTTTGTTAAAGGCCCATGAGTGTGAAAGCGGAGGGGTAGCGGTGAGGGTAATGTTATTGTGAGGTGGTAATTTGATGGTGAGAAAAGAAAAATGTTTTTATTGGGCTGGGGGCAAATATGTCAGGTGCTCGTTGTGATACTCCGGTCCGCCTCGGGCCTACGATGAGTGGTGACGAGTATTCGCCTCCTGCTTCTGCTGGGTATAGATCGGGGGTAGCTGGGGCTAGCGGCCGGGGCGGAAGGGAAAGCAAGAGCCCGATCAGGGTGAGCAGGAGAGGCGGTCCCTTTGGAGGCGTTAGCAATAGGCTGTTTCGGCTTATAGGGGACGGGCTTGGGAGCAGGGACGATGCCAGAAACCGCCAAAACACGAAGGATGGGACAAAAGCGAGGTGCGAAGAGGATAAGAATGTGGTCCGCACCCACTGGGGAAGCGTGGAAATAGAGTGCGAGGGGTGCAGATTTTCGTCAGATTTAAGAGATCCGGAGTGCAGGGGGAGGGTCTTGGAAATAGCGCGGAAGTGGGAGGCAAGTCGTATAATCCTGAAGAGCGGATATGCCAAGAGGGAGTACGGAGAAAGCGACCTGAAGAGGATTATGGAGGCATACAAAGCTGCTTCAGAGCTGTATGTTGCCTTTCCGAGAGAGTGTGGGTTGTGTGCCGAAGAGCACAAAAAGCAGATAGCAGAGATACGAGAGGAGTTGATAAGAGACCCAGCAAGAGTTCTGCGGCTCGGCGTTGAGGTGGGGGAGAGTGAGGACATTGTTGTGAGAGGGGTTGAGAGGGAGCGCTGTGCCGAGTGCCGGAATAGGGCTGAGGGCAGGGTGTTGGAGGTCCTAGAAAGGCTGGAGAAGCTGGGAATGGGAAGGGAGGACCTTGGGCTCTCTCCGGTTGTGATCCCCTTCTTTGCTGATGCCAGAATTCTGCAGATGGAGAGGGGGAAAAAGAGGGGATCAAAGGAGGGAGTGGACGAGATAGTAGAGGAGTACACAATCGAGGGGGCCCGGGTTATCATAACGAGGGGGGAGGAGGATAAGTATTACATATTCCCTCCAGAGTACGAACTTGAGGGGAGGCAGCTGCGGGCCATGAGATACGCCTACGACCAGGCAAGGAAAGGCCTGCGCAAGGGAAGCGCTGAGGAGTACAAGAGGCTGGTCTTGTCTTACGGGGAGGAGTTTGCACCAGAGGAGGTAGAGAAGATGAGCAAAATACTCACCAGATACACCGCGGGGCTCGGTATTTTGGAGCTACTTCTGAAGGATCCAAACCTTCAAGATGTGTATGTAAATTCCCCCATCAGCTCTACCCCTGTCTATGTAAAGCACCGGAAGCTGGACGACTGCAGGACCAACATATACCTGAGCGAGAAAGCCGCAAGGGGGATAATATCCAAGTTCAGGCTAAGGAGCGGAAGGCCCTTCTCCGAGGTTTCTCCAATACTGGACATGGAGCTGCCGGAGTTTGGAGTTCGGGTGAATATAACCGGGCCTCCTGTCAGCCCGGACGGAATTGCTTTTGCCTTCAGAAGGGCTAGCGAAGAGCCGTGGACTCTGCTCAGGTTTGTGGAAAATCGGATGATTTCTCCCCTCGCAGGGGGGCTGCTGTGGATGCTGGTGAATGAGGAATCAAGCCTCCTCCTCTGCGGGGACAGGGGAAGCGGAAAGACCTCAATGCTGACAGCACTCGTGGGCGCTATGCCAATAAAGTACAGGATACTGACTATAGAGGATACCTTCGAGATCCCGGTCCCGGCACTTGCGAAGAACGGCTTTAGGATCCAGAGGATGCGAATCCGCCCCTCAACCGCCTCCGATTCGTTTGAAATTGAGGCAGAAGACGCCATGAGGAGCCTGCTCAGGATGGGGGATTCTGCCATCGTTATGGGAGAGGTGAGGGGGAGAGAGGCAAGAACCCTCTACGAAGCGATGAACGTGGGGGGGAGTGGGAATTGCGTTCTAGGGACCATACACGGAAAGTCGCCAAGGGGTCTACTTGAGAGGGTCGTATTCTCGCTTGGGGTTCCGCCGCAGTCCTTCAAGGCAACAGATGTGGTAGTGATAACAGACCGGATAAGGCCAAAGGGCGGGAGCACAAGGATCCGAAGGGTTACAGAGATTGTTGAGGTGGGAAAGGGGTGGAAGGAGCCGAGGGCAGAGGAGGTATTCGCCAATCTGATGCGTTATGATAGGGGAGAAGACAAACTGGTGGAGGGGGAGAGGATGCTAAACCCGGGAGAATCGGAGATTCTGCAGAAGGTGGCCACGCGGAGGGGGATCCCAGTAGAGAGCGTGCTGGAGGATATAAAAGCCAGAGGGAGGATTTTGGAGGGAATTGTTCAGGTATCCAGGGAGACGGGAAATGAAAAATTGCTGTCTGTTGACAACATGGTGGCACTGAACCAGATGTACACTAAGCTTGTGGACGCAGGAATCAAAGAGGGGAAGTTACACTACAATAAGATCGCAGAGGAGGTAGTGAAGTCCAGAATTGCAGGCTCCAATAGGGAGCCTTTCCCGGATTTGAGCACCCGGGGTCATGTTTTGCGCAGCCCAGGGGTATGACCACATATGAGAAGGCATGCCGGACTCTTGGCAGATGGATAGAGAAGAAGCCTGATGAGGAGGAGAGAGGGAGGTTAGAGGAAGCGCTGCAGTTTCTTGAGATGCGGGTTTCGGCAGAGGAGGTGCAGGGCCTCGCCTACGCCATGCTTGTGACATCCTGCCTTGGGGTTGCTGCTGTGGGAGGCACCCTCTTGTTGTTATTCGGATTTTCGCCACTCTGGTTCATCCCAGTGCCCATTCCTGCTCTCCTCTACCTTTACCTCCGGCGCTATCCAGTCCACAGAGCAAGAGAGGAAAGGGTGAAATGCTTGGGGGAGATGCCTGGCGTTGTGACATACCTGATAATGAGCCTGAGGATAAACCCAAACCTGGAAAGGGCTGTTGAGTTTGCCCAAAGGCACAGCCGCGGGATATTCAAAAGGAAATTCTCCAAAATCCTTAACAACATCCGGCTTGGAGTGGAGGACGCTGAAACAGGACTGCGGAGGGTGGCCGAGGAGTTTTCGGAGATTGAGGAGTTTAAAAGGTGCGTTGAGCTCCTGATCGCGTCAGTAAGAGAGGGGCATGGTGACGAAGGGAGCGAAGAGGGAAGAGGCAAGACACTGGACAAAGCAACGGGAGTATTCTTTGCTGGTATGGAGGCGCGCATTGAGAGGAGCGCTCGCTCGCTGAATACCCCTGTTATGATAGTGTTCACATTCGGGGTGATCCTGCCTCTTGTTTTCGTCGCCCTGGTACCTTTCCTCTCTCTTATGGGGGTGTCTGTCAGCGAGGTGATGATCGCTATTGTGTATATAATCGCCCTTCCCACATTCCTGTTTATCCTGGTTCGGTTCATAGCCTCAAACAGGCCGGTTACCATCCCGCCGCCAGAGGTGCCGGAGAGGGGGGGCAAAAGGGCAATAGTTGCCCTAGTTCCCGCAAGCGCGTTGCTGGTTCCAGCATTGCTTGTGGATCTCGGGCCTATGCAGTACATCCCGATCCTGTGGGGGGTGGCTTCTGGTCTTGGGATCTTTTTTATTAGCAGCACGATGGGTGTAAGGAAGGAAAGGGAAGGGATCAAAAGGCTGGAAAGGGAATTCGGAGAGACCCTGCACAAGCTCGGAATCGCCTTATCAGAGGGACGATCCTTTGAGGACGCAATGACGCGAACGGACTCCGAGTTTCTGGGAGAGGCTGCTGAGGGGATACGGAATTTTAACACCAGTCCTGCAGAGGCCCTGTTTGATGATAAGTTTGGATCTCTGCGGAATGTCTATTCTAACACCATAAGGGGGGTAATGGAGATACTCGTCTCGGTGGCAGACAAGGGATCAAAAACGATTTCCAGAATCTCTTTTCAAATGGCGGACCACCTGGAAAAACTCCAGAAGAGCGAGCTGGAGATAGAGAGAAGCCTGGGTGGAGTGGTGTCCTCTATGAAGATCATCGCTATGGTAGTGGCTCCGCTAGTCGGGGGGATGATATCAAGCATGAGCGTCGTGCTGGCTGATACTATGGAGCAAACACAGGGAGCGCAGATGGGCTTTGGGAGCGGTGGGGGCCTAGACCCCGCACTGGTTACAACCGTAATCGCGACTTATGTTATGGAGTCGGCAGTGATACTGGTTTTGTTTGGAAATGACCTGCTCCATGGAGGAGACAAGATACTAAACAAGTTCAGTATTGGCACTGCCCTTCCTGTGTCCATATTTGTCTTCACTCTCTGCGTCTGGGTTGCCGGGGCGGTGTTTGGGGGAGTTGCCGGATGACGGTTACTTTGCAGCCAGCTTGATGTCCTCCTGCTTGACCGTCTTTCTCTTGGCGTGCTTTGCCAGAGCCACAGACGCCTCAGCCAGTGCTTCTGCATAGTCCTCAACAGCCTCACGCATCGCCTTCAAAGCGTCCTCAGAAATCCTCTCTGCTCCAGCGTTTTTGAGGATGCGCTCAAAGGGAGCTAGGGGTATTTGCGCCATTTTTCTGTTTAATTTATCCTAATTAGGGGATAAAAGGTGAAGGGATTGCTAAGGAGGTTTTGGAGGTGGAGAGAAACAAGGAGAAGCAAAGCCGGGAGACCTGAGACTGGGATGCAAGAGAAAAGGCCAATGAACCTGCCGAGTTCTATAACAGAGCACTCCAAGTACTCAAGGGAGGCAGAGCCGTATATAAGGAGGTTCCTGGAAAGGCCGGGGATAGCGGGAAGCAGGATAAACGAGGAAGAGGAGGTTCAGAAGCACAGGATATTCCAGATAAAAACGCTGATGGAGCACCGGCTCATAAACAGAAGGAACCTACCAACTGCGATAGAAGTCTCCATGATGAAAACCCCTGGGACAGTTCTGATTATGGCAAACCGTGCCAGAAGTCGTAGAAAGTTCAATAGAATGCTAAAGCTTGAACAGTATCTAAATCAGCCAAGGGAGGGGGAGAGGAGGAGGGACTCGGCCAGACCTAGATGAGACAGGACGTCGGACGCTGTCATGGATATGGAATTGCCCTCGTATGCAAGCTCTCCTGCCACCCCGTTTAAAAAGGCTGCAAGTGAGGACGCTGTGAACGGCT
>JAOZPI010000040.1:0-3772 GCA_029932835.1 archaeon
AGTCAACTAGTAGAGCAGCTATGCTCTTGAGACCCATTCTCTTGAAGGCCTCTACCCTGTGATGGCCATCTAGGATGATATAATCCCCCTTTTCAACTAGTACAGGGAACCACAAGACCCCATCGCTCCTTAATTCCTGAATTAGGGAGTTTAGTCTTCCCTCTGTAATCCCCTCATGCGGACGCAATTTATCCACCGGGAGGATTGCTACCTCCGTTGAGCTGTTACCATTATACCCGCGATTTTTCGTCTTTGCTCCCCTTGCCTTAATATCTGCCCCCATCCTAATACCTATCATGACCAAACTGAACAAGTAGGTCTATGTTTAGTCTCTTGGCTTCCAGCTCTTTGGTATCGCAAGGCCCGTAACAAGGATCTGCGAGGATTAGAACAACCGCATTGCTCCTCTTTTCAATCTCTCTTGCCACATCAAGAGCGTATTGTTTCAGGCCCTCGGGAAACTGAAGACCGACTACCCTGGCTCCGCTCTTTTTGATTTCATCGACCACTCTGCCAAGCTCAAAATCATAGTCCATCTTAGGATAATAAACCACGCTCCCTAAAGAGACTAACAACCTCTTGGATCCCATCCACAAGGGAAACCTTGGGCGAAAACCCTATTTTTCGTATTTTCCCTATAGATATAATACGGTTTCTGGTTAGTTTATCAAGATACTCGGAAAACTCCGCACCTCGACCAGTGATTTTGGCGAGAAGCTTTGCTATAGTGGGGTTGAGATGGGCTGTGGGCGGAGCAACCCCAAGAACCTTGGACGCTATGGCCATAAACTCTTCTTGTGTTTTTTTATAATCCCCGTCCACGTTAAAAACCTCTCTCGCAGCTCTTGGATTCCTTTTCACCAATAAGAGGGCAGAAACGATGTCGCGCTGGTGTACAAGGGGTATGTAATTTCTCCCATCTCCTATTATCTTCATCTTCCCTTCTTGAAGCCGCTTCAGGACCTGAAGGTAACCCTCTTCAAAGTCCGGCCCGTATATTTGGCTGGAGCGAAGGATTGTATAGGGGACCCCGCTTTTTTCTA
The DNA here is from genome assembly GCA_029932835.1 of archaeon. Lineage (GTDB taxonomy): Archaea > Altiarchaeota > Altiarchaeia > JAFGQM01 > JAFGQM01 > JAOZPI01. Next base: position 1,044 of record JAOZPI010000040.1, read on the forward strand.
TTGCCCTCTCAGCCTCCAATTTTGACCAGCCATAATTGTTCTGTGGATCTGGAGGCGTTCTCTCGGTTATTGGAACAGAGAGGTCTGGATAAACAGATGTCGTGCTCATAAAGATGAAGTGAGCGTCTGGGGGAGCAAGATCCAACAGGTGGATTGTCGGCAGGACATTGCGCTCCCACATCTCCTCTCTCGTGGAGCGGTAATCTATAGAAGCCGCGAGATGGTAGATCACATCTATGTCACCTATGTCCGTAACCTCCATTATCGGGGCTGCCAAGTATTTCACCCCCTCAACACTCCCTTGTCGCGTATCTAAGACAGTGACATGATGCCTGGGTCGAAGCCTAGCTACCAACAATCTTCCAAGCCTTCCACAGCCTCCAGTTACAAGTACGTTTTTGCCTGCCATCTGCTACGCTGTTCCAATAGCCCTAATACCAACCATGGTACTTCCTTTTGAGATGTGGACCCCTTAAAACCCTCAGGCCTTTTAGTATAACCGCAGGATCGTTTCTATCATGTAAACGCTTTAAAATGCGAGCAGGCACAGACGTCAAAGCTGCTTTTGCCTCTGCTGGTGCCATGCCAAGGAGAACCCCTATAGCAAGGAGATCACGAGGAGAGCGCAGAGTGTAGAGATCAGATGCCCCAGAGGTTATTACAATATCGCAACCAGTATCCCGGCATATTTGGATGTTCTGTGACATCCGCGCCATTATCTGAGCCCGTTTGCGGCCATGGGAATAGAGAATCTTGGAAATATTCAGTTCAAGTGCTATTCCCCTTTCAGCGCAATTTCTGGCTATCTGGTAATCCAGCCCAGAGTTTTTGTAGTGCATAAAATCTGGTGATGAGTGGTCCTCGAGAGGGCTTACTAAATCAACCTCCCAACACTCTGAAGCATTTCGGAGGATAGACGGGTCACCTGAAACAAGAATTATGCTCTCCCTGGCCCTCTTTTTTGCTTCTTGGCATAGAGTCGGAGAGGATATGGGGATGGGAGATACTACCCTGGCCCAACCAATATCCCCTGCGGGCGACGCCAGAGAAGGATCTTCCACATGCAGATCTATAAACTCCATTATTATGTGGTGTGAATTTAGTCCCTAGCGTGTGATCCTTGTACCAATCTCCTCCCCACGCAAGGCTCTCAGGATATTTCCAGGATCCCTCGCATTTACTATGTATATAGTAGGGACTATGTCCACTATCCTCAGCATCATCTCAACCTTATGGAGCATGCCGCCTGTTACGTCTGTGGGTATGGAACCCCCTATGTGGTGCTTTATGGAGGGAAAGGTAGAGGGGGTTATCCGATCTAGGAGCTTCCCCTGCTCGTCCAGAACGCCGTCAACATCTGTGCCTATCACTATCTTCTCGGTTTTTATATGCTTGGCAATGTAGGAGAGGATAGACTCTGTTGAGACTATGGAGCATCCCTGCGCTGAGTCCAGGAATACGTCTCCATAAACCACAGGAACAAGACCTAGCTCCAGAGCCTTTCTGATGAGGTGGAGGTTAAAACTCTCAAGCACGCCATTCCTTGTATAGCCGGCACTGGAAGGTTTTATAGAGAGAGCAGGAATCCTCTTCTTTAGCATTTCTGTGATGAGGATATGGTTTAATTCAGAGGCCGCCCTGTGCGTCTCGACAAGGTGTTCCAGTTGCCATGCGGCCTGTATTCCACCTGCAAGTTTTCCCCGCTTTGCTGGATAATGTGGAAAGGAACCTCCGCCGTTTCCGACGAGCAACTCTCTCACAAGACCCTCCTTTAGGGCTGTAGAGATCTCCTCTGAGAGCTGCCGGATAATGCTATGGTTTGCAGTGTATGGCTTATCCTTGTAAGTGATGACTGATCCCCCGAGCTTGATCATTGTTAGTCCCGAATCTTCCATCTTTTGTACAAGTTGTTTTCTATTCCGAGCGAGTCAAGAACCCTCCCGACAACAAAATCTATGGTATCCTCCACGCTCTTGGGCTCTGGATAGAAGGATAACAGCGGTGGCAGGATTACACAACCAGCTATCTTGCAGAGTAGAAGGTTTCGTAGGTGGATAAGACTGAGGGGGGTCTCTCTTGGAACCAAAACAACCCGACGCCCCTCCTTTAGGGAGACATCCACAGCGCGGGTTATAAGATTGTCCGTCACTCCACTGGCTATTGCGCCAAGGGTCTTCATAGAGCAGGGTATAACAACAACCCCATCAACAGGATAGGACCCGCTAGACAGGGGAGAGGATAAGTCCCTAGGGCTGTGGGTATAAGAGGCCAAGGAGGACAGATTGAAGCCCTTAAGCTCTTCTTTTATAACCAACTCAGCAGCCTCGCTTACAATAAGATGAGTCTCAACTCCCTTTAGCACAGTGAGGAGCCTCTGTGCCAGAACAACCCCCGAAGCCCCAGTCACACCGACAACAATTCGTCTTAGAGAGCTCATCTTCCCCCATAGTTATTTCAATAGAGGATTTAAAAGACGATCTAGAAATATTAAGAGAGTAGATCAAGAGAGCAGTTGAGGTTCGCAGAGGAGCGGCAAAGGTTCGCACGGAAGAGGCAAACCCACCACATAGATCTAGGAGGACGGGCGTTTGATTATAGAGACCTCAGCCCCATTTATCTCAACAATATCCCCTGTCCTGATCCTGCTTATATCAATCTTGTCCACCATTGGTATTTCGGAGATTATGGCACCAACCGCAACAATTGCCTCACAATCCTGATTTATAATT
>JAOZPI010000040.1:3782-7630 GCA_029932835.1 archaeon
ATGGAGCGTGCCCATTCTTCTTTAGGCGATATAAGCCATAAGAACCAACAGTAGAACCCTTTCCACTTGGGAATACGAGTATCTTTCCTGCGAAGCTCTTTCCCTCCAGCTCATGGCCCTTTTCTGTGATAGTGCCCCTTTCTGGATCTACGCCCCCATAAAATGATATCTGATCTTTAGTAACGAGTGCCTCTCCCCTTACTCTCCCATTAAAAACAACCTTTCCAGTAAGTTTTACCACCATCTTAGTTCTCCCATTTTCCTGTAAGTGCAGCTCTAACACACTGCTCTATAGTGCCTATATGAGTCTTCATGTTATTATGCCCCCGAGAGTAATAACACGCCTTGGCAGAAGTTGTTGCAACAGACTTGAATCGCCCCTTCACAGGAGCGACAACCATACAGGTATCTGCGGCGAGTTTTCCTCCAGCCCTTTCTATCGTGCTTGCATACCCGAGTCTTTCTGCCTCCTCCTTTATTGGCCTTGCACAGGCAACCCACAGCTCCACGCCATCAGCCACCCTCTCTCCCTCCAAGAGATGTGCCACCTCTCGTATTTCGTCGATAGAAGCGTGAGGACAGCCAAGGGATACAAAATCAACAGTATTATCTGCATCGTTCAGATACTCGTACGCCTCCTTCATTTCAGTATCGGTTATAGTAAGGGTATCGCCTGGGTCCTCAAAAGATCCAGCCTCTGGAGTGATTCCCTTTATATGATACAAGGGCTTTGCCCCATAGGTTACGATAGATGCTGAAAAGGTCTTTAAATAGTCCCATGGAGGCTTCTTCACACCCTCTATAATCACTATTTTGTTCTTAGCTCTGGTTCCTATAGCGTTTCCAAGTGCTCCCCAATCCGGCAGAGTCCTTAGATCCGCATCTACCTTGACTAGGAGGTCTGGTTTCCGGTTCTCGCTTATATGAAGGCCATAGTTCGGTGTTTTCCCAATAAGAGCTGAAGCAAGTGCTGAGGGCCCTCCCTCTCTATTAGTGCGGGCTCCGATGACGCTATTACAAAAGGTCACAGCAGACGATTCTGCCCACGCTACGTGCTCCCCAAATTTGGGCTTTATGCCTATGAGGTAGGGGGTGCAGGTGCATGTCGTGTTTATGCCCATCGCAGCAAATGCATCTACGACCGCCTTCTGCTTCTCAGCGAATTCCTCAGAGATACCGAGCTTCTTCCAGTCCTGCATATCCATCCCTGCTGGATTTAGAAAGGTCGGGACCTTGACCCTCCCATCCCGAGACAAGGCAGAGAGATATTCAAGGCCAGCCTCCCCGAGGTTGTGATAAGAAACCCCAGCTATCTGCACAGAGGAGATGGGTATTAGCCTGTCAGCTCCAAAGATGTCTCCCAAAGCTGCTAGGATCTGCATGGACTTCTGGGCTGCATATCCCGCTTCTCCGTCAAGGATTTTTTCCTCTTCTTTTGTGAGGTACATTTTTATTGAACCTGGTCAATCTCCCTGCAATTGCTCTGCTCTTAGGAATTCACCCTTGTTCGCTCCCCAGGGTATTGTCGCGTCAAGACCCCACTTGGTGGTGAGCCTTCTGTCTGAACTTGGATCCAACTCAGCAGAGGGATCAAGGGAAGATCCCTTTTGTTTCTCGAAGAGGTAAAGGTCTTTATGAGCCTGGAAACGTGTAGCAAGAGCCCATTCTACATCATTGGGATCAAATATGTCTATATCCTCGTCTACCACAACGACCTGTTTAAGGGATTTGTGACCCTCAAATGCCTTCTCTATTGCCTTTTTTCCATCATCTGGTCCCTCTTTTTTGATCTGCACAACACAATGAAGCCACGAACAACCCCCAGGGGTGAGGTTTACATTCTTGCATCTTACTGCCTCATTAACCGATCTGTAGATTGTTGGCTCTCTCGGCATTCCCATCAGCAGCCGATGCTCGGTTTTTCCAGGGACTATTGCCTGATAGATCGGATTCTTTCTGTGCGTTATTTTGTTTATGGTGACCACTGGCTGTTCTCGGATAACATCGTATGTTCCAGTCATATCCACGAATCCTCCCTCTGAGGCAGTCTCATCAAAGCTGATGGTTCCCTCCAGAACTATCTCAGAATCGACCGGAACGTTAATGTCAACCGTTTTGCACTTCACCAACTCTAGCGGATTCCCATCCAGTGCCCCAGCAATGTGTGTTTCATCCACCCCTTTAAGGGAAGTGGCACCAGCAATGAGCATAGAAGGACGATTGCCAATACATATAGCGATTTCACTTGTTCCCCCCTTCTCCTTTATTATACGGAATGTATCCCTCTCTGTAATTCTAGCCACCAGCTTGTTTTTTCCTATCCGCTTGGCCCTATGGTATGCTACGTTCTGTCTCCCATTGGGATGTTTTATAAAGAAGAGGCCGGCTGTTATATAGAAACCATCGTCCTTGGGATAGTGCTTCAGGATGGGAATCTTAGACAAGTCCGCCTCCTCCACCACATCCTGACACGGACCTGAATCAACAACCTTAGGAGCTATTGGATTTTCGAGAGCTTGGGATATTTTTGTTATTATTTCATCCCTCTTTATTCCCAGGGAACGGGCCACCAAGTCTCTGCTCATGAACAACCCGGAGATTAGTCTGTAACCGTCCAAGTCAAAGAGTAGGGGAACCTTTGACCCTGAGATTAGAGAGGCAACCTCGACATCTGGATTCGCAGGTCCATGATGAGTTAGATCACCGCTTCTTTCAAGATCTTCTATAAAACTTCGCAGGTCCATCTTGGATAGAACCTCACCCCCTTTGTTTAATAAGGGGACTTAAAATAAAAATAATACAAAAGGACAGAGGACGGGGAGATCAACGAGCTGCCTGTGTGGATTTGTTGAGCCTTCGTGCCACCTCCTCCGCCACTTGGAGGCCTTGCAGTATGGCCGGCTTTATAAGGGGTTGTTTTGTTAGGTCTCCTGCTATGAAAAGGCCAGATACAGAGGTTTCGTAGGTATTTTGGTTGTAAACAGGCTTATTGTTCTCAAGTTTCAAGCCTATCTTTTCCAAAAACTGAGTGGGAGGAACAGTACCGGCAAAAACTGCTACAAAATCCGCAGGAATTTGCTTTTTTCGTCCAGAGACGTCCAGAGTTGCAGCACCATGGTGGATCTCCAAGACATTTGAATTAAAGATAACGGGGATGCCGCTCTCTTCCAAATTTCTCTGATTGATGTCCTTTAGACGAAAAAAGGAATCCCGCCGATAGGAGATAACCACATCCGCCCCAGCGTTTTTGAGGAGGAGAGCATGCTCTATGGCAGTATCTCCACCCCCAACAACCAAAACGCGCTTTTTCTTGTATTTGTGAGGATCTGGAATTTGATACAAGACCCTTTCAGACTCTCCCCTTATGGGCAACTTTCGGATCTGACCTTGGATACCTATAGCAAGGAGAACGTACTTGGAGGTATAAGAGGTTGAGGTGGCCTTGACCTCAAAATGATCACCTTCCCTTCTTACATCTACAAGCTCTTCATGCTCTTTTACATTGAGATTTTTTGCTATAGAACGCCATGCCTTTATTGCTTCTTCGGGGGTTTTTGGGAGGGGGATATCAGATGGGATCTGCATAGTTGGAGGATAGTAGCGGATCTCCTTTCCCTTAGGATATGTGAGATAGGTACTTGCTATAGTGCTCTTTTCAAGACAGATATAATTTAGATGAAGCTCTTGCGCCCGCTTTGAGGCTGATAGACCTGCTGGTCCAGCACCAACGATTAAAAGATCAAACACCTTGTATTTTATTAGGTTCTATTAGAAAAATATGTGAAAAGCACAGGGGGTAAAACGACGAGTTAGGATGAAGAAGAAAAAGGTAGATGAAGAGGAGAGGG
>JAOZPI010000041.1 GCA_029932835.1 archaeon
AGGGATAAAACACTCAAGCTCCTTATCACAAAGCCCCCGGAGCTCTTCAATATATCAAAAGGGGATAATTTCTCCGAGTGGTATATAGAATTGGTAAGAAGAGCCAAGATGATGGATCAACGCACCCCAGTGAAGGGCTTTGATGTAATCATGCCAAATGCTTATGCTATATGGGAAAGGATTCAGGAGTTTCTAAATGCGGAATTTGAGGGGATTGGAGTTAAAAACGCGTATTTTCCGCTACTAATACCAGAAAAACTGCTAAAAGAGGAGGCAGAACACTTTGAGGGCTTTGTTCCAGAGGTGGCATGGGTAACACATGGGGGAGAAACTCGACTTGAGAATAGATTGGCTATACGACCAACAAGCGAAACGATTATATACTATATGTTTTCCCTTTGGATACGAAGCTACCAAGACCTCCCAATTATGGTAAACCAGTGGTGTAATGTGGTGAGGTGGGAAACAAAGATGACAAAGCCCTTCTTGAGGGGGAGGGAATTCCTTTGGCAAGAAGGACACACCGCCTTTGCAACAGAGAGAGAGGCAGAAGGGAACGTAAGGGATATTCTTGCGATATATAGGCGTCTCTTGGAGGAGAGACTCAGAATTGCGTGTTTCTTTGTGAAGAGGCCAGAGTGGGACAAATTTGCAGGAGCTGTGGAAACCATATCTGTTGAGACGCTGATGCCAGACGGCAGGGTATTACAAGCAGGCACTGTGCACAATCTGGGCCAGAATTTCTCAAAGCCGTTTGGAATAGAGTTCTTGGATGAAAAAAACAGAAAGAGGAACGTATACCAAACATCATGGGGCGTTAGCACCCGGCTTATAGGAGCTCTGATAATGAGCCATGGAGACGACAGGGGTTTAGTCCTCCCATTTTCTCTTGCTCCAAAGCAGATAGTTATAATTCCCATCTTATTCAAGGAGTCGAAAGAAGAGGTTTTAAAAGGGTGCGAAGAAGTGAGGATCATGCTTGAGAACGCTGGATTTTCAGTCGAGGTGGATGCATCAGAAAAACGCCCAGGAGAAAAGCACTATTATTGGGAAATGATGGGGGTTCCACTAAGGATAGAGATAGGACCAAAGGAGATAGAGGAGGGGAGTGTTGTGCTTGCCCTAAGGAAGGGTAAGAAGAGAAAGGTGGAGAGGAGGAGGATTATTGAAGAAGTAGAGCGAGCTTCCCAGGAGATAGACCAAAGGCTACTGAAGGAAAGCGCACAATCTCTGGAGGAGGGAATCGTGGAAGCTAGGGATCTAGACAGTGTGAAGAAGGTGCTATCTATGGGAAAAATAGCGAAGGTCCCCTTCTGCTCTATAGAAGAGGACGGGACAGAATGTAATAGGAGGCTGAAGGAGATGACGGGAGCTGAGGTGAGAGGGAGCCTTTATCCGCAGGAGGAGAAGGGGAGAGGGAAATGTATTGTATGTGGGAGGGATGCAAAGGTCATGGTGTATGTAGCAAAAAGCTATTAGGATTGAATTTAACAAAGGGGTAGCAAATGCGCGTTGTGGCTCTGTTCTCTGGGGGCAAAGACTCTACATACGCTGTGCATTATGCACAACAGCAGGGGTATGATGTGGTATGTCTTCTTACAATGTTGTCCAAGAATCCAGAGTCGTATATGTACCACACCCTCAACCTTGATATTATTCCAAAACAAGCCAAAGCAATGGGGATCAAGCTCTATCAAGCGAAAACAGAGGGAGAAAAAGAGGCAGAATTAGAGGATTTGAAGGAAGCACTAAAAAGGATCAAAGAGGCGGAGGGTATCGAGGGTGTGTTGTCTGGAGCCCTGGCATCAGAGTACCAAAAAACCAGGATAGAACGAATTTGTGAGGAGCTGGGACTGGCTAGCATATCCCCTCTCTGGCACGTAGATGAGAGGGTGTATATGAAGATGTTGATTGAAGCTGGTTTTGATGTCAGAGTTGCTGGGACCTTCGCTGAGGGGTTAGAGAAAGGGATGATTGGGAAAAAACTGGACTATGAAATGCTGGGGATCTTTGAAAGGTTGGCAATTCACCCAGCGGGAGAAGGCGGAGAATACGAAACCACAGTGTTGGACGGGCCAGGGTTTTCCAGAGCGCTGAGGACATTGGCATCAGGATCTAAGCGCGGGAGATGAGAACAATCAAAGCAGAAGAGAGATCAAGGGAGATAAAGGAAAGCACAAGACGTGCATATAACCGAGTTGCGGGGGATTACGATAGGTGGTACTGGTCTAAAAGGGCACAGAGGCTGAGGTCAAGACTCACAGATATTGTTGTGGGGAGGGTTGCCAAGGAGTTGTACACAAGAAGACAGAGAGGGAGAGGCGAGGTAAGGGGAGAAATATTAGATGTGGGATGTGGAAGCGGCCATCTGGTTCCAAAACTCTCTACCCTGGGAAGGTATACTGGGTTGGATATAGCAGAGAACATGGTTTCATACTGTAGATCTAGGTATGGTGACTATGAAGGTAAATTCGTTGTTGGAGACGCAGAAGATATGCCATTTGGAGAGGGGGAATTTGACTGCGTGATCTGTTTTTGGACCTTCCACCACTTCCCTGATCCAGAGGTGGCGCTAAGGGAGATGTGGAGGGTTCTAAAACCAGGGGGTTTTACGGTGATTGCAACCTTTGGATCGTGCGGAGTTAACCCATTTCCAAGGATAGGAGATTGGATATCTTCAAAATATTGGGGGTTTCAAACCCGCAGGTACTCAAAGGCAGAGATGCTAGAGATGCTGCAAAAGTGCGGGTTCAGGAGAATAGAAGGGAAGATAATTGGGGAAGAAAGGTTACTCCGACTCCTTGGGATTAACTTCATAATTGTAAGCGGGACAAAAGGGCTGCAGAGGGGAGGAAGGAATCGGAGAGAGAGGATGGAGGGAAGTACAGGGGGCAGGAGTGCAAGACCTGGAGACGAGAAGAAGGGAAAGGGAGGGTGAAAAAATGAGGGAGGCGTATATTATTCTCCTTGCCTTTGCTTCAGTGCTTGGGATAATCACAATTGGGGTTATATCCCCCTACATAGAGCCTCCAGTCATAAAACTAAGCAATGTGGACACAAATATGGTGAACCACATAGTGCATGTTAGGGGAGTAATCGTGGAGATGAGAAAGTTTAGGAATGGAGTGAACATTTTAATAGAGGAAGAGGGATTTAGGAGGGAGGCTGTATATTTTGGGAACCTCAGTGGGAGGGAGGGAATGTGCGTTGATGTGATTGGAGATGTGACCTCAGAGGGGGGAGAGATAAAAATTAGGGCAAGAAGGGCAAACACGTTTGTGTGCTGATGCGATTCTCTGATAGTGGAGTGCAGGCTCGGTCCCGATACTTCTATATCAGGCTATATCAGGGTCTTGCCTCTCTCCCCAGCTGGATGTTCTGCCCTCCTGTGTTCTTCCGTCTCTTGGATCTGGGAGGGAGCAAGCGAAGGATTTTCCTGTAGAAACTTATAAGGCGCCTTCCCTCCTGCTTGCTCAGCATCGCCTTTCCATAGACGCGGTCAAGGGTAGCTGACATAAAGCGCCGTTGATGAGGTTGTTCATAAACCCTGTTTATGATCTGAGTTGTGTACAAGTTGAGATAATTCCTAAGTGTCCTGCTAAGCGGGTCCTCCCTTACAGTGCCCCTGAGCTGCTTTTTGGAGAGTTCATAAAGTATTATCGCAACGCTCTGGGCTAGATTGAAGATCGGATACCTTGGGTTAGAGGGTATTCTGACAACAAAGTCTGTTTTTTCAAGAATTATATTAGGGAGGCCAGAGGCCTCATTTCCGAAGAGTAAGGCAAGACGGCCGTTTAGATCTGTTAAACCCATCTGAGATAGCTGTTCTGGTGTTATTGCCCGTCTCTTAGGTGTCTTCTGCCCTCCCCTCTTTCCTGTTGTTCCAACAATATATTCGCATCCTTCCAAGGCATCTTCTAAGTTTTGCACTACGTGCGCTCTCTGTAGAATGTCTGCAGCATGACTCGAGAAGGCCTTTGCAACACCCCCAATATGGCAGGGTGAGACTAGGTATAGATCAGAAAAACCCAGATTCTTCATCACTCTTGCCACAGATCCGATGTTCCCCTGCTCTTTTGGCTCCACAAGGACTATTCTTACATCCATTTGATAGTGGGAATACCGTATCTCAGCCTATTTTTAACCCAGTGGCTTTAAAATAAGGAGGGAGACAGAAAAATGCTGAGCAGGGAATGGCTTCTTGTTGCTTTGGGTCTCACGATCATGTTTTTCTTTGGAATAGGATCTGGGAGCGTGAGCCAGGTAAAGGCCGGACAAATCTGTGAGGATTATGGGATAGAGGGGGAGGGTGTGCAAGTGAGTGGCCCTATTGAGTGTGGGGGGAGCTACTGGGTATGCGAATTCATGTATTATGGAGTAAAACAGAGTCTCCTGATCGCGGTTAGTGAGGGAGATGGGAGAGTGGCGGATGGAGAGACCCTAAGGGGGGTGATGGAAACCTGGTACAGCCTTGGAGATGGGAGCTATATCTTTAAGACAGTGGCAACAGATCCAAATTTTGGAATGCAGATGGATGGGATGAACGTCTCGCTGAACAACTACGGATTGATATTAAAATCCCTAGAAGAGGATGGATATATAAACCAACCAACATATGTTGAGATGGTGGGGGATATAGAAGAACTGCAGAATATGTCAGAGAATCTCTCCAGACGGGTAGCAGAGCTATATAATACCTCAGAAAGGCTAAAGGAATCTGCAGATTGTGAGACGCTGGGAGTGTTTATCGAAAGACTAAACGAAACGCTACTCAGCATACAAAATTTTAGCTCCTGCTGGGGTGAGTTTATAGACAGGTATAATAATATAGTTTCGGAGAGTGGAACGTACATACCGGGGATCAATCCAAGCAATGCTGAGATACTAAAACAGCAGGCTGTGGCTGGTTATAAGTCCCTGAGGAGGTACAAGAGGGAGATGGGAGAATTTGAAGAGATCGCCATGAACAACTTGAAAAGCAGAGAGGAGAGAAAAGAGACAAAGGAGGAGTTGGATAGGGCTTATGAGATAATAAAGGACTCCGGAAGCACTGAGGCTGTAGAGGAGTATAACAACGCTGTAGAACTCTTCAATGAGGGGGAATACAGAAAGGCGAAAAAGAGGGCCAGAGAGGCTATAGCACTAGCTGGGTCCAAAAAGCAGGAACCCGGGGGAGAGAGTGAAGAGAGGGGAGGGGGGTGGCCTATAAGTTATTACGCAGGTATCGCACTTGTTGTTTTGGTAGCGATCATCTTGCTAAGACGGCACTTTGGTGGGGAAGAGGAGGGAGAGGAGGGCGACTAGAGAGTCCTTTGTTCTCCCACGAGGGTTTCAAAGGTGATGGACGCCTCAGATTTTGATATTCTGGTTCCCCTCAGAAGCTCAAGAGGATAGAAACGAGGTTTGAGTTTGTTGAATTTTACCGCTATATATGCCTCGCAATCCGCACGCTCCCTGAAGACCCGCATCTTCTCAAGGTCGTGCCTGTCCAGACGAAGAGAATCCTTTGAGGTCGTCTTGCACTCAACTATAAGCACCCGGTCTCCGCGGATGGCGATTATATCAGGGAGGGGGAGGGGAGCTGATCCACTCCCAGCTGCCCGCATTGCGGCGAATCCATTCTTCCAGAACTCCCGCACAAGGCTCCTTTCAAAATTCGCACCCTTTTGGTAAAATCCCATGGATAATTAAGATTTCATAGGTTAAAAGGATGGAAGGATCGAGGGGGCGTTCACAAGAGGGGATGGAGCTATAGGATTTTTCGTAGTATTATAACGGAAAGGGGCATAACAGCGAGCAGGGGGAGAATAATGGAAATTCCACTTTCGCTCTCCGAGACAGGGTGCGGTAGATCAATAGACAAATTGTATGGCGTCTGCACCACGCCAATGCTTCTTGAAGTATCATACACACCCTTCTCTCCCCGGACCCTCACCTTCAGCCTGTATGTGCCATTTGAGGCTGTATGGACAACAGAATCTGTAAGGTTTATGGTCTTGCTCTCCCCATCAATGAAGTGGTAACGAACTGAGTTGCCCTTCCAGCCGTAAAGGGAGTAACACTTCCTTCCGCTGTACACATATGAGTAAATCTCTAGATCAATGTTGATGTGGGAGGTCACATTCGCCACAACAACAAACTCTTCCCCAGTTTTTACGAGATCGGGAGCAGAGACTATCTGGACCTCCACCTTTTTGGAGGAGACTGGCTCAAAACGAAGAGGGGGTGGAAGATCAGAAGACCTACCTTGGGCAGGGTTAGAAGAGGGTGTTTTGGAGACAGAAAATGGGAAATTCTTATAGGTATACGTGCTGTTGAATATTCTGGCCCTTACAAATATTTTATAATCGCCCTCCGTCTCTGGAAAGAGGTAGTTACAACGAAGTGGGAAAAGGCCTTTTGGTTCTATTGTATAATTCCCCCCACAACTCAGATCCGCCACAACAACCCAGCGCTCTTCTCTTCTCCTGAGCTGGGCTATAAGAGAGAAAGAGACATTATGATTGGCTCTGTTTTCAACCTGAATCTCCGCATAACCCCTGTGCAGGCTACCATCAATCTTAAGCTCTGCAGAGCTAACCAGAGGAAGAGTAAAAAGAAGTAGGAGCGGAACGAAACAGGTCCTCACTCTCTATGAGAAGATAGAAGGTTTGGGAATAAAAAGGCAGATACCAAGGGGGTAGAACTACTAAAGAAGCTGCCAACTAAGAAGCCCTTAGAGCTGAAAGAAATTTCACAAGCAATAGAACAAAGACGCCAGTACCTATGGAGAGGACAAATAACCACATAAAAGAGCCGTATGTGATATTATAATCATAGTAGGAAAGTCCATTGTATATCACAAAAAAAAGAAAGACAAGAGAGGATGAGAAAAACCCCAAAATAAGGGCAGGAAGCCATGAGATAAGAGACATAGTCCTCCGCATAGCAGACATATCCGGAATATCAAAATCCAGATCGATGTCCATGCCACCAAACGGGTCAGAACCCTCCCCATCCATGTGTATATTTGAAATCAGAGAATAAAAAGGAGGGTAGTTTCAAAAACAGTTTTTTTATCTCCTTCTTCTATAACACGCTGATGGAACGACTAGGGGCCAAAGAGGCAGAGAATCTGAAAGAGCAAGACTTAGAAGAGATGAAACTGGGGTGCAGAGTCTATCAAGAAAGTGGAACAGCTCCGGTGACTGTGTCTGCCGTTTTTCCGACATTCAATAATGGATCTGAGGAGTATATAGAAACCATGATAATGATGATGAGAAAGCTCGGAAAGCTCATAGATAGAGGGGTTCTAGATGAGGTGGTTATCGTGGATGGGAGCAGAGACCCTAGGGGGATGCCGGACTATGAGTTTATAAAATTTATGCTAGCACTCGGAATAAAAC
>JAOZPI010000042.1 GCA_029932835.1 archaeon
ACCCATGGAGAGGTTTTCTTCTTTGTATAGAGTGCGCCACTATTTGAGGATCTAGGAGTATTAGATTGTACTGAACTCTCTCTCCGTGTGCGGATGCTTATATTCCCGGCATTACCTGACAAAACACCAAGGGTAGCCAGATGTCTTATGGCACGGATTACGTCAGCCTTGCGAGGACTGCTGAATGCTGACGAGACAAAGAGGGTTTTGAATCTCACTCCTGTGTATCGTTCCATCGTAATGACCAGTCTGGTTTTTTTAAGTGCACTTGGATATTTTAGTGTTATTTATTATATATTGTTTATAATAGATGGAGAGGTGCGATGGATAGGACCCAAACAGAGAGGATAAAGAAGGAGCTGAGGGGATTAAGGAGAAGGGAGGGAGGACATAGTGTTAATTTTTATCTACTCGTGGCTGTGGTTATATTACTAATCAGCCTCATCGGGGCGTCTGTTTATTTTCTCACCATATATAAGGGGCTGGAAAAAGAGAGAAAATCAATCAGGAGTGTAAAGGCAGAGGTGGAGGATCGCCTCACAAAGTGCGAAGTAGACCTGGAAGCAGAGATAAAAAAGAGAGAGATGATGATGGAAGAGTTAAATATTACATCGTCAACCAGAGAATCGCTAAACAAGCTTTATGTAAATCTCTCCAACGAGAAGGAAAGGATAGCTGCTGACCTCAACAACACAAAGGAAACCCTAGAGGTGTGCAAGATAGATTTGCAGGAGACAAATGATCAGCTTCAGGACGCTATTAATGAGGTAAATGAGTACATAGACAAATACAACCAAAAGGTTCTGGAGCTGCAGGAGGTCAGGGATCAATTGAGCAGTCTGAACAGCGAACTGAATGATTGCGAGGAGATGAAGGATGATTTAGCCTCAAAGCTCAGTTATCTGAAGAGTTGCATTAGTGAACATAATTGTAGCGCATGTGAGGATTGAGGATGAGAAAAGGGTTTGAGAGGAGAGTTGAAAGGGTGATAAGGGAGGTATGGGACATCACACTCTTTGAATATGTAGTGTTGTTTAGCGTTGTGTCTCTGATAGGGGTGCTAATGTCGGAGATCTTGGACATGCCGCTTTGGATCTCTTTTGTAATTGGTGCTGGGGTTGCGGCAGGCGCGTATATTCTGGGATTTGGAAGGGGAGACGTGGTAGAGAAGATAGAGAGGGAGAACCCCTTTCTTGAAGACAGGTTCGGGACAGCAATTGATAACGAAGATAAGGACAATATTGTTGTAAAAGATCTGATAAACCAGGTGTATTTGGACTTGGGAAAGGCAAGAACAGATAGTCTCCTACACATGCGAAGGGTAGGGCTAGAGATTGGCATCTCTGTGATTGTGGTCTTTCTCCTTCTATTCCTTATGTTCATTGGATTTGAGGGGGTGGATATCGGAGGATTTATTGGCGGTAGTTCAGGTGGGTCAGGAGGGGGAGGAGGGAATAGCGGACAGGGAGGAGGCAGTGGAGGAGGTGAAGGTGGGGGGAACACGCCAGCAGACCAGGAGGTTAGTATGGGGATGGGGGATACACAAAATATATTTGGAAATCCCACAGTTGCCAAAATTGAGGGAAAGGATATAGAGCTCGAGATACATCCAGAATATGGAGAGGGGATGGGAACAGGAGAGGAAGGGGGAAAAGGACCCCAAACAAACCCAACAACAGCACAGGGTGTGAGTGTAGAGGCGGTCTCATCTAATCCGTATACGGAAAATATACCTGCTGAGTTGGAAGAGTTGGTGAGGAGCTATTTTGAGAAGGTTGCTGAGGGCTGAGCTCAATTTGAGTGATATAGAGTTAGACATTGAGCGTAAGCCCTTCTCTTTTTTTATGGAAGCAGTGGGGCTTGAACAAAGGAGGGAACTACATTTATATTTGATCATTCTTTAGTTTAATATGGCCAAGGAGGAGACATACAAGAAGGCGAAGGAGTTGTTCCACAAGGTACAAAAATCTATCGGCAGGGCAATAGTAGGACAGGAAGAGGTTATAGAGCAGATGGTTGTTGCTATTATTACTGGAAACCACGCACTTCTGGAGGGCTACCCAGGGCTTGGGAAGACCATGATGATAAGGGCTCTCGCAAAGACATTGGATTTAAAATTCAGTCGTATACAGTGTACTCCAGATCTCATGCCATCTGACATAACGGGTACATATATCATAGAAGAAGACGCAAGTGGAAAGAAGAAATTCAGATTTCAAGAGGGGCCAGTGTTCGCTAATGTGGTTCTGGCAGATGAGATAAACCGAGCAACCCCAAAGACTCAATCCGCTCTTTTGGAGGCCATGCAGGAGAAACAAGTCACTAGCGGTAATAGAACCTTCCCCTTAGAGCCCCCCTTCTTTGTACTGGCTACACAAAACCCAATTGAAATGGAGGGAACCTACCCACTTCCAGAGGCCCAGTTGGACAGGTTTCTCTTCAAGCTCTTGGTGAAATACCCGGAGAGGGGAGAAGAGGAAAAAATTGTGGACAGATACACAAGTGAAAAAGTGCCGGAAGCTGAGAAAGTACTGAGCAGGGAGCAGTTACTGGATCTTGGAGACCTCTCCAGGATGGTGCCAATTTCAGACGATCTAAGAGAGAGGGTTGTAGGGATTGTGGCTGCCACTAGGCCATCAAACGAGAACAAAATAGCCAAGCAGTATCTTGAGTATGGAGCTTCTCCCAGAGCGAGTATTGGAATCGTGCTGGCATCTAAAGCGCGCGCCTTGATACATGGAAGGAATTTTGTGAGCAAGGATGATATATGGGCTGTTGCTCTCCCAGTTCTCAGGCACCGCCTTATTTTAAACTTTGAATCAGAACGCGAGGGCATAACACCAGATGCTGTAGTCGGGATGATACTGAAAGAGGTTGGATAATGATTGACCTCGATTTTATAGAACAGCTCAAGAGTCTAGACCTCCTAGTAAAACGAAAGGTTATTAGCAGTTATGCCGGGGAGCAGCGCTCTATAAGGCAGGGAAGGGGGATAGAGCCTGTCGATTTTAGGGAGTATTTTCCAGGCGATGATTTGAAGTTTGTTGATTGGAAGATATATGCAAGAACAGAAAGGCTCTTTATAAAAAGATTTGAAGAGGAAAAAGACCTCACAACACATATCCTCCTCGATGCAAGCAAAAGCATGGACTTCGGGAGCGGTAGGTATACAAAATTTGACTTTGGCAGTATGCTCGCAATTGGCTTCGCCTATTTGGTAACGAAAGAGAATGAGAAGTTCATACTTGCCACATATAATGATGACCTTGTGGAGAATACAGGAGTTAAAAGAGGGAAGGCGCATTTCTTCAATGCAGTAGACCTCGTAAATCGCCAGAAGTTGGAGCGAAAGACAAACCTAGAAAGGGCAGTAACTAGGTACGAAAAATTTATACGATCTCGGTCTCTTCTCATCCTCATCTCCGATTTTCTGGAGCCCATCGAGGGCATTGAATCAGGTATAGCCAGACTAGCGAGAAAGAGTAAGAATATGATTGTGATACACGTTATGGATCCAGTAGAAACAGGAGAAAAATGGGAGGGGGATACAAAGCTTTATGACCTAGAGACGAATGAAGTGAAAAGGGTGTTTTTCAGTCCGGATCTTAGGAGAGAGTATGCCGTAAGGATGATGGCCCATATTGAGAAGGTACGAGGGATCTGTAACTCTGTTGGAGCGGATTTTTTTAGTGCAAAGACAAACAGCCCGGTGTTTGATATATTCTTCGGAATTACTCATCTAAATCCCCGTGGCCATAAAAAATGATCGGATTTTCAAACCCTTGGGCCTTGTATGGGCTTAGTGTTTTGGTTCCCGTCATAGTGCTATATCTTCTCAGACCAAAACCCAAAGAGATCAAAATACCATCTCTAATGTTTATTCTTAAAATTGAAGAACGACGTAGATTTAGGTCCCTTTTTAGGAGGATAATTCGCGACCCCCTCCTTCTGCTCCAGATACTAGCAATATGCTTCATCGTCCTCTCTATGGCAAACCCGTACTACACCAGCGAAGTGGTAAAAAAGGTGAGGGGAGATGTAGCAATTATTATTGACTCCTCAGCATCAATGAAGGCTGGAAACCCCAGCAGGTTTTCAGAGGCTGTTGCGATGGCCGAGTCCATAATATCGAGTCTTGAGGAGGATGCAGAAGTTTCCGTGATTGTGGCGGAGGAGATACCGATAGTGTTTCTGAAGAAGGGAAGTAGAGAGGGGGCGCTAGATGTGATAGAGGAGCTCAGCCCAAAAGACACAAGAAGCGGAATAGGAAATGCCATTCTGTTTGCAAAAGACCTAATAGGGGAGTCCAAAGTCCCAAGAAGTATATATGCAATATCAGACTTTTCGCACTACATAGGAAGCAGCCCATTGGCTGCAGAGAGGATAGCGACTACAAATGGAATCTCCACCAGACTGCTGAAGGTTAGAGGCGGGAAGGAGAACATGGGGATAGTAGGGCTTAGCTCTGGGAGGAGGTTGGGGGATTGCGTCGTGGATGTGATAGTGAGAAACTATGGAACAGAAAATAAGAGCGCAGAGGTTGGAATGGTGATAGATGGAGAGGAGGTGCAATCTGAGAAGGTCGAAATTGGTGGGGGTTCTTCTGAGATTTTGAGGATGAGAACCAAGTGCTCAAGGAAAGAACACAAGATCGTTGTCGCTTTGAAAGTCCAGGACGATCTCCAGGAGGACAATACAGCCTATTGTATAATACCAGAAGAGATGGATTTTAGGGTGCTTTTGATAAGGGAGAGGGGAAGTAGCAATTATCTAAAATTTGCACTGGGCTCCATGAAAAATCTGGAGGTGGATGAGACCTATCCTCCTGTATATCCTTCAGATTATGGGGGGTATGACATAGTTATATTCCAAGAGGCGAAAGAAGAGGACATCCTCCCGGGAACATTTGCCGAACTTAAAAGGTTTGCAGAGAAGGGAGGAATCGTAATAGTTGTAGGGTTTGAGGGTCTAAGCTCAATAGAACAAAGCCTCCTCTATGATATGCTCCCTGTTGATGTGGTCGAGGTCTCCACATTTGGAGGGAAACCTGATAGGATTTCAGAGCATGAGATATGGCAAGATGTTGATTTGAGGAGGATTAATATAAGGAAATACCTCTATGGTAGTACCAAAGAGAAGGCAGTGTCTCTTGCAGAGATTAATGGGGCCCCGCTACTGTCCGCTTGGAATCTCGGGAGTGGAAGGGTTGTTTATGTTGGGATCTCCCCTGATCCAGAGTGGAGCGATTTCTACTCCAGCCCATCGTTCCCGGTATTCTGGTACCAGCTTATTAACTGGGTTGGAAGAGGAGAAAGTGTGCTCGAAAGGAGGAATTTTAAGACAGGAGAGGGAGTTCCGATATTCTCAAATAGTAGTGTCTATGTCAAAAAACCATCCGGGGAGAGGGTTGAAGGAAGGGGGATTGTTATGGATGAAGCTGGGTTTTATTATGTGGAGGAGTATAAAAAATGGATCGCTGCAAGCCTCTTAGACCAAGACGAATCCGACATTGGATATGAGATGGAAACTGGAAAGGGAGGGAAAATACAGGAGGGGGGAGTTGAGGAGAAGAGGGAAGAGGAGGTTAATAAAACTTCATTTATGTTCGCTGTTGTCGCGGTTGCCCTCCTCCTCGGGGAGTGGATATATTATAAACGCAGGGGCTCTCTATGATCTCAATTCCTAGTTCAATGTTTGGCATCTGGTTCGGAAATCCGGAAATTGTGCTTTTGGTTCCAGTAGCTGTGCTTTTATTTTTACTTACACTGAGGGGCTTAAGAATCACAAAAAGGCGCCTTATACTTGCGATTTTGCGGTCTCTTGCAGTAGCATCTATGATCTTGGTAATAGCATCCCCCTATGTGATAAAGGAGGAGAAGATCAAGGAGGAGAAGGTATCAGTTATAGTTGTGAATGACCAGAGCAGGAGCATGGAACTTATGGACTCACTAGAGGGTAGGGTACTCGATGCCCTAAGTGCATATGGAGTTGACAGATCATCCATCAGAGAGATTAATATGAGCGAAAAGAATCTAAGCGCTATTGGAAACGCTGTATACAATAGTGTGCTCTCCTCCTCTTACGAAAAGAATGCCATCATTCTGCTGAGCGATGGAAATAATAATTATGGATCGGATATTTTGGACGTGGCAGGATTTGCAGCCGAGACAGGAAGTCGTGTGTTTCCAGTAGTCCCGGAGGTTAGGGGAGAGGAGGTGTATATAAAGGGAATTGAAGGGCCTGACAACACCCTGGAGGGGGTTGAATATTCTGGTTATGTGGATGTGGGAGCGGTGGGGAAAAAAGCTGAATACAGGCTAGAGGTGTTTGTAGATGGAAGGGGGATTTTGGACACTCCAGTAGTTCAGGAGGAGAAGGAGCAGAGGATTCCATTCTCAGCTGTTTTGGGAAAAGTGGGATTCCATAATATAACCGCGAGGATATCAGCAGGCTCTGGGGATTCGTTCGCCATAAATAATATTTTTAACAAGGTGGTGAGGGTTGAGAAACAGCCGAAAATTCTGTTTGTTGGGGAGAATTCTTCCATGCTTTTTCAGGTCCTGGTGAAGCTGTACGATGTTGATGTAGAGAGCTTCCTCCCCCCCAATATCAATGACTATTCAGCTATTGTCATAGATGATAAAAAAGAGGAAGAATTAGATGAGGGGGTGTTGAGAGATTTCCTGGAAAGGGGTAATGGGATGTTGGTGGTTGGCGGAAATAGATCATATGACCGTGGAGGTTACTACAACAGCCAGTTGGAGAGCTTGTTACCTGTTAGGTCTAGGGAGAGTCCAAAGGAAAAGGAAAAGGGTGTGAATGTGGTTGTATTAATAGACGTCTCTGGGTCTACGGGAGCAGCAATGAGGGGGGATACGAAAATAGATGTGGAAAAGGCCATAGCTATAAAGATGATACGAGATGTAAGTGAATACGCGAAGGTGGGGGTAGCTGCCTTTAACTCGGATTCTTTTATTCTCCAGTCTTTAACGAAGTCTAAGGACACGTCAGCACTAGAGGAAAAGATAAAAAGGCTCAGATTTGGAGGGGGAACATATGTTGTCGTGGGGTTGAAAAGGGCCAGAGATATGCTAAGAGGAG
>JAOZPI010000043.1 GCA_029932835.1 archaeon
GTAAGATTCATTTGCTCTCGAAGAATATCCAGGGTCCTCTCCAGGTCCTCTATTATCGGGTCGGATTCTTCCTGTCCCTCAAATGTGTTCTCCTTGGTTTTGTCTATAGTATGTTTGAGCTGGTAATAGACCTCCCTTATGGAGGCATGCTTGTCCGAGTCTACCAATCTTCTACAAAGGTTGGCAATGAGTATCGTTTGCATAAATTTTCTGGCATGGGCTATGTTAAGGAAGGTCCTCTGCATCTTCCGCTCTCCCATCGTGAGAAGGCGATTTTCTTCATCAAAGGTGATATTAGAAAGACCCTTGGCAGGCATTACTATCCTAGGGTTTTCTCCCCGTTCTACCTCCTCTTCAATCTCCTCAGCCAGCCTCCGGATCTTAGCCAAGACCTGCTGTTTTTCCATCTTTGGATCACATATAATCTGAAAGGGTTCTTCCCTCTTTGTGGGAGGAAGGCAAGGATAGAGAGCGGCCTTCCTCTGCTGTGCCTCCTATATCCTTCAGGGACTCCTCCATATTTAAATCTTCTGCTTTATTTAGCTTCTGGGATGGTATGGATCCTGTTGCCTCTCTATTTTCACTGTCCTTCTCCGGATCCTGCAGTCCTGTGTCCTCATTAGTTTCATCCTCTTCGAGTATCTCCCCTACGTGTTTATCTATAAGCTCTATCCACTTTTTTTCCACCTCCTCCTTGTCCCTTCTGAGCATTTCGGCTATTTCAGGAGCAATTTCCATAGCATATCTGAGGAGGCGCTCCCTCCTTGCAGTATGTTCTTGAAGTCTCCTACGATGAGAGTGAAAACGATTAAACTTGCGACCCACATCCATAAGGGCGAAGCGTATCTCTTGGGTTATCTCCTGTATGTCAGCAACTGACTGCTTCCCTGCTCCAGTGTAGGGGATGTGAGTAGAGACGATATTCACGAATATAGTAACAGGAGAATGCTCAATGTCCTTCAAGCCGTATCTCTTCCAATCCAAGGTCTGAGTCGCCTTTGTGATAGCACAACCCCCAGCGTCAAAGAGTAGAGGAGCACGATTTGCAAATCTCATTATCTCATACCGCTGTTCTCCTGAAGAGGTCTTGCGGCCAGCATGCCCACCGTGCGCGACGCCGACCTCAATTTGGAATGCATAACCGCCCCCGTAGACTGTGGGACGCCTCTCCACCACAGAGAGAAACTCAGGAGCCAGTATATTCTGCATAGCTTTCTCTATATTCTTTTCACCAATAGGCCTCAAACAGTCTGTAGCTGGAGCAAGGAAAGACATCTTTCTAAATGCCTTAACTATCGCTTCTGCCTCTCTCCAGCCCAGCTTTCTGGGAGGGATCCCAAGATCAAAGTCCAGATACTGCTGCAGTTCTTTTATCTTTGCTGAGCTTATTCTGGAGAATTCGGTCTGTAGCATCCCTCGCAACGTTCTGTTCTTGCTGGCCTTTGCCATAATGACAAGATCATCTACAATAATTCCCTTGGGATGGGGCTTAACCTCTACTGGCGGTCTCGGTATTTGGTCGGTAGATCTAGGGAAATGGACTCGAGCTCCAGAGGGATCAATGTATGTTATTTCAGCGTGGGGATTCGCGATGGCGGTTCTACGAAGATACTCATAGGGACCTTGATCCCCTGTGGAAAACTGAACGTCTTTGAAGTGGGCAATATACTCAACACCTGTCCTCTCTGGAACGGGAGAAATCCTCTGTTCGCTCACGATATCTGCTCTGTTTTTGTGTATGTCTATATTTAATTCTATGTCCCAAGCCTCGTCCTTTGTTATGGTTATGATCTCAACAGGCTTCCCTGTGGTCATCTGGGAGAACATAGTAACCCCGGCAACCCCTATACCCTGTTGTCCCCTAAGTTGAATGTTTCTATGGAACTTTGTACCAGCTAGCATCTTCCCAAAGACACTTGAGATGTGCTTCTTTGGTATGCCCGGACCATTATCCATTTCCCTAACAAGTATGGTTTCTGGATCTATCTGTTTTATCTCAACGGTTATCGACGGTAGGATGTTGGACTCCTCACAAGCATCCAGAGAGTTGGTGACCAGCTCATGAACGACTGTAGTCAGGGACCTGATCTTCCCGCTATAGCCCAGCATCTGGGCATTCTTTCTAAAGAATTCCGCAATACTGTGCTCTCGTAAATCCTTAAATAGATCATCGGCCTTGGGCATTATCCTATCTTAAAGCCGTGAAAAATAAAAAACTTGAGGGGCCTAGGAGCGATGGAGCATCATTATCGGGACAATAAGGATGTTGTGGAGAAGAGTGGCTATAACACCAACCATAGCAACATCTGGACCAAAGACGTTCAGCGCTACTACCATCGCCAGGGTTCCGTTTCGGATGCCGTTGCTAAATCCTATAACAAAGCGCTCCTTGGTTGGGAGAGCAAGACCTATCAGAAAGGAGAGGGTGATATACACCGCAAGGATCAGAATTGGATAGACAAAGTCCCCCAGACGACCGGCAGAGGCGGAGATAACACCAAAAACCACGAAGAACATGCACAGATTCCCTATAGGCTTTGAAATCCTAAGGAGCTTTTTTGTGGCGCTCTTGGCGTACCTTCGTACGATCTCTGCTAGAAAAAGAGGAAGCAAGATGTATTTTATCAGGGTTTGGAACAGGGAGAAGGTATCTACATTAACAAAAACACCAGTCAAGAGCTTTACTAAGATGGGAGTGGCTATGGGGGAGAGGAGTGTGGACGTGGTGGTGATGAGGACAGCAAAGGCTGCATTCTTCCTTAGCCTTGTCATGTAGAAAGAGTTGGCCATAGCTGCCGGAGTGGCGGCGTAAAGGATCAAGCCAATTGCCAGATCTTTTCTGAGCAGGAAAGAGAAGGGAAGGGCCAAGATCGGGCTGATCACAAAGATAAGGAGGAGGGAGAGTATAAGAAGGTTCCTATTAGAGAGATTTTCATAGAGCTGTTTGAGGTCTATGCGAAGGCTTGTCAAAAACATCACAATGAGAAGGGGGTATATGGCATAAGGGGTGATATAGAGGCCTATTCCCGGAATCAAAATGCCCAAGAGTATTGCGAGAAGCAGAAAGAACCAAAGCTCTTCTGAGAGGAACGAACCAAGCCTCATCCCTTTATTACGGTCAATGTGCCAAACTTGCCGGCTGTGAGTTGTGGATTGCCCTGCCACTCAGACACGTATCCATTGCTTATCTTTAATTTATCCCCTGCCTTTACCTCATCAACCTGTTCGTTCCACAGCGACAGATCGATTTCGCCGGTCTCATCCTTGACCTTTGCGGTTGCAACCTTCCCCTTTCTCCCATATTTTTCAAACTCACGAACGTCTCCCACTGACACAACTTCTACCTCAATATCCACATTCCCCATGCGAGGCTTTAGATCACTTATTTTCATTTTTCGGGGTTATTTCAAATGCGGTGTTTAAAAACCTTTTTTTCTTTCGGGAGGCATAAATATATTATGGCTGTGGAGATCTCCGGATCATCTCTTAACCCAGATGAAAGGCTCACAATCGAGGAATTGGGAGAAAAATTAACAAGAAAGCACGGCGTAAAAAAGATCTATGTCACCGTTAAAAAACGCAGGAAGGCGGGGGGGAGGTACAGCTACTCTGTAATTGTGAGAATAAATTCTATGAAGAGCACCTGTTCTGCAGAAGTAGAGGGGTGGGACTTTTGGGAAGTGGCACACCGGGCATTTGAGAAGATAGAGAAGAGGAAGAGGATAAAATGCAGCAGCTTTTTTAGGAGGTTGTTCAGGAGGTAAGTTTGTGAAAGTAGGATTCAAAATCGGAAGCTATTTTCTGATTGTTGATTACCACATCTGCCTCATGGTTCTTTGCTAGGCTGTGGTATGACCAATTTGTTGAACCAACCACAACAATCCTGCCGTCGATTATTATCAACTTATCGTGCGTAGATCCATCCATCTGTATTATCTTCACAGGGATATTGTTTTTCTCTAGGTACCGCGCTGTTCTCTTGTTGTGATCGTACCAGTCGTCCATGACCACATACACATCTACTCCCCTGTTTCTGGCACTCACCAGTTCATGAACGAGGCTGTTGGCTGGGGATGAGGAATACTCTGGCCTGGTCTCGTAGTTCATAGAGAACATAACCATATGGATGCTGCTTTGTGCGTTCTCTAAGAGCTTGGAAACGATAGGGGTATACTCTTGGTCTACGACAACTAAGGCTGAGTCAGGAGGGAGGGAAAGGGGAGGAGATAGGGTATAAACTGCCTCGGTAAGGGCTATACCTAAGAGAAAGCTGATGATCAGAAGGAGGCGGGGATTCCGGATTATCCCATTGTTTATTTTTCAGATGTGGGAATAAAAAGTAATAGGGATTGGGAACAAAGAGATGACCAACATGAAAAGGATCAGGGAGGGAGAAGGGACGTTCTGGGTATTTTCCGGAGAGGTCTCAAAGAAGCTCCCGGTCTTTTACAACCCTCAGATGGAATTTGATAGAAACCTCACAATTCAGATACTTAGGGAGATGGGGATCAAGAGGTATTGCGACGCTCTTGCTGGCTCTGGGTTGAGGGGAATCCGTGCAGCGCTTGAGGGGGGGGTAAGTGAAGTGGTTCTGAATGACAGTAATAAGAAGGCAGTGGAAGTCATCGGAAGGAATCTAGAGGAGAATGGAATTCAAGGGGAGGTCTATAACAGGGATGTGAATCTCTTGTTGAGAGCCTTTAGATATAACAAATTCGACGCCATAGACATAGATCCTTTTGGTTCTTTTATCGGAGCCCTAGACTCTGCCCTCCGGGCAATCAAGAGGAAACACGGGCTTCTGTGCCTCACATCCACAGACACCGCAGCCCTTTGTGGAGTGTCGATGAAAACGTGTGTGCGAAGATACGACGCCCACCCCCTAAGGACCGCGTATGCAAAGGAGATAGGGCTCAGGATCCTGATCGGTGCGTGCGTGCGCATGAGTGCCAGATATGAAATGGCAATCAACCCCATCTTTGCTTACAATCGCCGCCACTACTTCCGCCTCTTTCTGGAAACCAAAGCTGGAATCAAAAGTGCAGATGCTATGCTAAGAAGGGTATCCTACCTGCAACACTGCTTTAAGTGTGATTGGAGAGGGTACACACGGATTAATGAATTTAGGAGGGAATGCCCGAGGTGTGGCAATAGGTTGGAATGGGCAGGGCCCCTATGGGATGCAGAGTTTGCGTCCTCAGAGTTGGAGGTGGAGGCAAAGAGGGGGGGAGATGAGCTCAAGAGCTTTGTGGAGCTGGTCAAGAGGGAACAGGACATAACAACCCCATTTTATGAAATCCACCACCTCTCCAAGCTGCATCATGTAGCCTCCCCGAAAAGGGGGGACCTGTTGCAATGGTTGGAGGGAAGAGAAACACACTTTTCAAGAACTGGAGTGAGGAGTAACAGGTATCCAGATCTCTACGATTTTTATAGAACAAAGTCTTAAGTTAGCCCGAAGTCCATGGATATAGACCAAAGCGTACTGAGCAGAGAAGATCTGAAAAAACTGGAGGACCTAAAAAATCCAAAGGTCCTGGATATTGTGGAGAGGTACACAAGGCTCTGTAGACCCGCCAAGGTAAAGGTGATTACCGATTCTGAGGAGGATATACGATATGTTAGAGAAACGGCTATAAAGAAGGGAGAAGAAAAAAAGCTAGAACTAGAGGGACACACGATCCATTTTGACGGCTACTACGACCAAGCCAGGGACAAGAAAAACACGCGCATATTGGTCCCAAAGGGAGTTTTCCTGGGGAAGCACCTCAACACTATAGAGCGGGAGGAGGGTCTAAGAGAGGTTCATGAGCTAATGGATGGGATAATGGAGGGAAAGGAAATGCTCGTTCGCTTTTTTACGCTAGGACCCACTGACTCTATGTTCTCTATATGTGCCCTCCAGTTGACTGATTCCTTCTATGTTGCACACAGCGAGGATATCCTGTACAGAAATGGCTATGAACAATTCAAAAAACTGGGAGGTTCTGGAAACTTCTTCTATTTTGTGCACTCTGCCGGGGAGCTGGATGAAAGAGGAAACAGCAAAAATATAGACAAAAGGAGGATATATGTTGATTTAGAGGAGGAGAGGGTCCTCAGCATCAATAACCAATATGCGGGGAATAGCCTCGGTCTAAAGAAGCTTGCCCTAAGGCTGGCAATAAGCAAGGCATCCAAGGAGGACTGGCTATGTGAGCACATGTTTGTTATGGGAGTGCATCCAAAAGGAAAGAAGAGGGTCAGTTATTTTACTGGAGCGTTCCCCAGTGCGTGCGGAAAAACATCCACCGCTATGCTCCCAGGACAAACTATGGTTGGGGATGATAGTGCGTATATACGAGTGGGGGGGGAGGGGGAGGCACGCGCTGCGACTGTGGAGAGGGGCATCTTTGGGATAATAAAGGATGTAAATCCAGAGGATGATCCAGTGATATATCGGGCACTTACAACCCCGGGGGAGGTGATATTCTCGAATGTCCTGGTAAAAGACGGACGGCCCTACTGGCTGGGGATGGGGAGTGAGATACCAGAGGACGGAGTAAACTTCTCTGGGGAGTGGTACAAGGGAAAAAGGGACAAAGAGGGAAAGGAGATCCCACCAGCGCACAAGAACGCGAGGTACACGCTCAGAATCAGCGACCTCGAAAATGCAGATGAGAAGGCAGATGATCCTGATGGTGTGAGGGTGGATGGAATTATATATGGGGGGAGAGACTCAGACACCTCTGTTCCTGTTTGTCAATCTCTCAGTTGGTCTCACGGCGTTTTTATGGGGGCTTCTATTGAATCCGAAACAACAGCCGCTACCCTGGGTCAAGAGGGGGTGAGGAAGCACAACCCCATGGCAAATCTGGATTTTCTTGTTATACCGCTCGGCACCTATATAGAAAAGCACCTCAAATTTGGTGAGGATTTGGATAATCCCCCCTCTATATTCGCCACAAATTACTTCCTGAAGGAGAACGGCAAGTTTCTAAATGGAAAGAGGGATAAACTGGTCTGGGTGATGTGGATGGAGGGGAGGGT
>JAOZPI010000044.1 GCA_029932835.1 archaeon
AAGTATTGCCATCCCCCCGACTTCCTCCCCGTTTATCTCCATGGATCTGCTGAGTTCTTCCATTCTTTCGTTAAAATTTGTGGAGATCGCCAGTAGCAGGGGAGTCCCGATTATGACTGTAAAAATAACAAAGATGGTGTACATGCGGGTCACGGCTTCTGTTTCTCTCTGGAGGGCTTGTTCCTCCATCAGGCTCTTTGCGCTCTCTTCTAAGAGGGGAGCCAGGGATCCCCCATTTTCTAGAGCCTTGATAATAACCCTTATAGTCCTCTGGAATCTCTCTGAGTTTATACGCCTCCCCATTTCTAACAGGGCATCTCCAAATGACCCTGTCCCGAGGGCCTTCGCAGTAGCGATGTCCACCTCCCCCTTAAGGAGTCCAAACTCCTCTCTCGCTGAGGATTTAAGAGCCTGAAAGGGCGTCATGCCTGATCGGAGATAAGAAGAGACAAGCTGGTAGAAGGAGGGGAGTACGGCCTCAACCTCCCTTCGTCGCTTCTCTGCCATAAAATAGGGAAGAGCAATTCCAAGAGCCTCTACTAGAACGCTCCCACCGAGAGACAGGATTATGGTTATGTAACATGGAAGTTCCCTAAGAGTGAGGAATAGAAGGATGAAGGACACAATAGACGCAAGCGCCCATACACTTATCCATAGATCAGGTGAGAACCCAAGCCCTGCGTATCTTAATTTTTCCTTTATCCTCCTCCGATACCATAGTGGGTATAAACGCGCCAACGCCTCTGGGTTCATTTTTACGTTAGGGGCCTCCTGCTTTTTATAAAGCCTATAAGCCCAATCTCCACAAAAAAGCTGCTGGAAATAAGCAGGATAAAGAGGGATTCACCGATCGCAACAGATGAAAATGTTGTCAGAATCATCATCACAGTGATCAAAATCGTTGGTATGGCCACTGCGGCCAGCATATAAAGCAGAGTGAGAACATTCAGTTCTTGGGCATATCTCTGGATGTTGGACCTCTCCTCTGCCTCCATACTCCTTATAATGCTTCTGATCGAATTTCGGACATCTGCTCCAGATCTGGCGGTGTTACTGAGTTGCCACAAGACATTTTGGAAGTGGGGGGAAGGAGTCAAGAGTGCTGCCCTTTCGAGCTCCTCCTCTAATGACCCTCCAGCCTCAACCCTCTCCTTGATCTTCGAAAATGTCTGAGAAACCACACCTTCCTCCTGTGCTGCCATGGATATTGCAGAGAAGATTGGAAGCCCAGAGCTGACGGCCATCAGAAGATCCCTAAGCACGTACAGAAGCTCCTTGTTTATGATCTCTCTCCTTTTTCCAGCTAAGATGCGCGGATACCTCAGAAGAACAATTAGCATCACCACCCCAATTGCTGCAGCCCCAGATAAGGCAGAAAGAATGCCCTGCATGTTTCCCTGTCCAACGCTCCATAAGAGCAAAAAAAGAGCAAGAAAAAGGAAAAGAAACCAGAAAATAGCAGATATTACCACAGCAGCTCTGTACTCCATATCCCCTATGGGCAAGGCTGCAAGTTTGAGGTCCCTCCCCAAGCTCCGTGAAATCGGACCTATGATAGATCCAATTTGCCTTGTCCTAAGTCCGAACTTTTCTGCTCTTTCCAATGAGAAGAGCATAAAGGGTATCCTCATCTCCCCCCCTTGTTAATCCTTTTTAATAATGCCTCTGAATCGTTGTAATAGTCTCCGATTATTCGTCCCATTGTGTTTATGTCACTTATTCCCCTCTTCACCATCCACTCTAGGATCATCCTCTTTTCCCTCAAATCCTCTCTTATCTCGTCTCTGGACATTCCCGTATGGAGCCCTATCACATCTGCAACCCTCTTGCTCTCTCTGAGTTCGTCAAATGTATCTTTTCGTGGGTTCCAGCGGTACAAATAATTGAGCCCTATGCCCTCCTCGGATTCCCGAAGTTCTGCAATCTCTGTTGTCTTTCGAAAGCCCTTTCTTCTATCCCTAAATTGTGTTACGACTAGGTGCAGAGCCTCTACATCCTCTATTGGGAGCCCAAATGGGGGCTCTGTGATGCGATGTAAGAGGTGCCTGGCTGTGTCTGCGTGCATCGTTGAATAAACAGCGTGTCCTGTATTCATTGCTTCAAACAAGACCTCTGCTTCTTCTACACGCCTCACCTCCCCCATTATAAGGCGATCTGGGCGCATCCTGAGGGAGGCATTTGCAAGGTCCATCACGCTTACCTCTCCCTCCCCCTCGGGGTTTGCACTTCGGGTTGTCAGGGGGATCCAATTCCAATGCAAGTGCTCTGGCAGATTCAGCTCTCGTGTGTCCTCTATAGAGACAATTCTCTGGTTTGGTGGCATAAAGGAGGCCAATGCATTTAGCATGCTCGTTTTTCCAGATGCACTCCCCCCCGTGATTAGCACGTTGAGCTCATAATGTACGCAAAGCCAGAGGAGAGCAGCCATATCCACAGAGAGGGTCTTCGAGTCTTCCCTTAAGAATGCCACCATATTCCAGGGCACTCTTGAGAACTTTCTAATAGTTATAGTACTACCAAGGGAGGAGACTGGAAAGAGAGTGGCATTAGCCCGGTCTCCCGATACCAAGTGGGCATCCATGATCGGGTTTAGGTTTGTTATGGTTTTCCCCGCCTTACGGGCTATTTGAGAGGAAAGATTGTAAATCTCCTTCTCGGAGTTAACATAGATGTTGGTCTTCACCCACCCATACTTTATGTGATAAGCAGAGGCTGGCATCGTGCTGGTATTCAATGAGATTTCCTCAAGCCAATCATCATGCATTAGGATCTCCAGACTTCCTAAGCCATAGGATCGATGCAGCAAGAGAGCACTCAATATCGCCTCCTCCCTTTTCTCTAACTTCCCATCTCCAAACTCTTGACGAACGAGATTTTTTGCCTCTCTGGAAAATACCTCTCTCAGCCTCATCGCCCCCCTTTGGTCAGAAAAGTCTTCCATCCTAACAGAGACCCTTCTTGAGAGCTGCTCTCCCAGCCCCCTTAGCACAGCTTCCGTCCCCCTCCCCAACTTTGGGAGATCTACAAAATAGAGGGGCACATTCTCTCTCTCCAGCCTTAGTAGAGAAACACCCACATTCATGCCGTCCACCTCTATCCTGTATGATTCCAGCACCTTCCCCTTCGGTTTTTTCTCCTCCTCAACCCTCTCTACTGGTTTTACAGCCACAAAATAGGGCTTTGAGAGGGGGTTTGACGGATATTCAACCTTCACGTATTTCTCTAGCATAGAGGCCCAGCTCTCCAGCCTTCTTGCTTCTACTCCAAGGCTCTTTGAGATTTCATCTATGTTCCCCCTGCCCTTGCTTACCTCCTCCAACAGGTCGTCAACTGCAGTCTTTACAATCATTTTACCCTTCAATTGCTTTGAAATAATAAAGGCTCTGTGTTAATAAACCAAACAGGATGACCCTCCTTTTTTATCGTCCCTCTTCGCTCCTCTATGGAGATATTTGCGCTTCCAATAAGAGACACCCTTCCCAAATCTGCAAGTTTTGCCTCTGTTTTTATCTTCACTGGAGTTGTAGCCTTAATGGTTAATGAAGCAAGAGAATGGTTCTCCCCCCTGAGAATAGACCCCGCCCGAATTTCAATCTTCCTCGCCCCTGCTTCTAACCTCCACCATGACTCACCATTTGGAGAGATGTTGGCAGTGTCCTCGTAGATCCTCCTTTCTCCACTGTACACATTTATCTTAACCCCCAGACCTCCCTTGTCGATGCCCTTACTCACAGACCATGCTCCCCCCCCTAGAGAGGTATTAGAGAGTTCTATTGTTATGGAATATGCCTGTGGGGTGATGTTCCCTTGGGGGATAACATAAACAGAGCTTTTAGATAAATTATCGTAGAGGTACCAGAGGTAGGGACCTATCCTAAATCCCAAGCCCCCCGGGCCTGTCTCAAACTTCCCCTCTGGAGAAAGGGAAATCTGCACTCCCATATCACGAGACAGATTCTCTTCCACAAACTGTTTATAAACTCCTAGATCCTCCCTTATAGCTCCGGAGGGGATACAATCATGGATAGCAATAATTCCCCCCTCTTCCTCCTCATAAGCACTGACCGAGACATTCAGGATCTTTAACAGATCTCCACATAAATCGTCATACAAGAACCCAATCTTTGCACTTCTCGTATCCATTGTTCTGGAATTTAAAGAGGCAAACACAGCAAGCAGAAGAACTGACATAAAAAGGATAAGGGAGAACGCCGTAAAGATATATCCCCTCTGTGCCCTCCCTCTCGTCTTTCTTCCCTTTTCTCTTTTCCTTCCCTTTTGTTTCATTTTATCTCGTCTTTGATTCTTGTCCCCCCTCCTCCCTACTCCCACCGGAATAACTGCATGTTATACGAGCGAGGTATACCCCTCCCATCCACACAACTCTCTCCGCCACTATCCTGTTCTCCTGCATTGCACACGACTTGTTCAGGGAGAGAGCGCTTTTGTCCCCGATTATATCCAGCTTAATACATATAGAAGAGGGACTGTTTAACATCATAGAGTTCATCAGCTCTTTCTCCCCATCTATTGCCTTATCAATGGCCCCAGACTTTTCAGCCACTGTCAGAAAGTCATAGCAATACTCGGAGATGTAATCAAGTTGGGTGTGCGACTCTTGCGATACTAGGCTCATGCACGAGGCTATCATTCCCCCTGCTAGGATTAGTGCTACTACAGCATCCATGGTAATAGTAAAGCCCGTCATCTTCTTCTCCTTTGCTGCCTCTTTGTTTTCATTTGATATGCTCCCTAGTAACACCCTATGCCGCCCTTTTGTACAGACACAATACGAACTTTACAACCCTGTTCGACAGAAGAGCGAATCGCTCCACCACACTTTCGCACTTTCCCCTCTTCCCCAGAGAATAGAGGATCTCTCCGTCTAGATCCCTTATCTCAATGTAATAATCCTCTGAGCTCAATCCGAGGGTAGAGCGTAAGCTCTCATAGGGTGTATGATAAAACTCTTCAAGTGCTGTTCTGTCTAAGACATTCATACTATATGCTATCTCTCCTTCACTCTCCCTAGGACCCTCTGGGCTGCTTGTTTTTAAGAGCATATCCGTCATCTCCACTGCTCGGTTTTTCATGTTCTCTGTGTGCTCATAGATCCATATATCATGCTGCACCTCTGACCAGCACCATATAAATGCTGATATTACTAGGAGGAACACAAATCCACCCAATATGACATCCAGACTACAAATCTGCCCTGTTCTGGATTTATGTAATGATAATACTTCCATTTTCTCTCTTTATCCTGATAAGCCCTTCTCTTGCTTCCACCTCTCCTGTCAAAACACTTTGAGCAAAAAATCTAAAGGCACTGCTCGATTGATTCCAGTCTACCAGTACAGCCTTTTTTCCTATGACAATCTTATATCTTTCGCCATGGGGCATAGTTTTGGGTATCCGAACCTCTATATCTGCTCCATCCCCCAAGATCCAAGCTTCAGATATCCCTCTTGCAATGTCTCTGGCTATTCTACTTCCATAGAGGTGTTGTATTGTCTCTGTGCTTGCTCTCTGGGTGGCAGAGAAAGCGGAAAAAAGCCCGAGCCCCATAAGTAAGAGAAATCCCAAGGCGATCAGAAAGTCCAGGCTCGTCTGTCCCCTCCTCCTCTTCAACCTGATCTTTCCTTCCCCCCCTCTTATTTCTCCGCTTTTTTCCCTCATCTTCTCATTATAAACCCGTGGACTCTTGAAGCATTAGGTTTCCCCTTCTTTTATAGCCACATATCCCCCCTCGTTAATCACATTCACAAACCGGGATCCGGGGGTGCATGATATATGCCCTCCTAGTGGCACACTAGTTGTTCTAATAACGCTGCTTCCATTCCCCAAAATAAATTCTATATAGTGCTCCCCTATATTTATGCCTCTGACTGATGCCGGAATTGTTATATAAACCCGCATTTGGCTCCCGGCTCCCTGAGAGTACATGAACTCCGCTGCGTTTGTGATCTTCTCCCCTGCGGCGCCAGCCTGGATCTCCTCTATGCCCCTTTGAATCCCGAAGTACCTCTCCTCATTTGCAAACACAATCACGCCAAGAACAAATATAGACAAACTCAGAACAATAAGGGCCTCTACCGTTGCCTGACCATTGGCTTCAATGCGCATTTTTACCATCCATCCGATAATATATAAAAGCCTCCTAAAAAATGCAACGCAAGGTTGAACGGATAAAGAGCGGAATCCCTGGCCTAGATGAGATGATGGAAGGGGGGTTCGTCAAGGGGCACGACATCTTGATCTCTGGTAGCTGTGGGACAGGAAAAAGCACATTCTGCCTTCAGTATCTTGTCTACGGTGCAATGCACGGAGAAAACGGCGTCTATGTGAGTTTTGAGGAGAGTCCAAAGCAGATAGAAGAGGAGGGAGAGGTCTATGGCTGGGATATCACAAAACTTGAAAGAGAAAAGAGGTTGAGGGTTATAAGGATAGAACCAACTGACATCCTAAAGCTCTTGGAAGAGGGGTACAGCGAGGTGGAGTCTGCTCTTGAGGCTTTATCTGCCCAGAGAATGGTAATAGACTCTATAAGCACTTTTGATCTTGTTTCCAAGACTGACTACGAGAGAAGAAAGGGTTTGCTGGATTTTGTCTCGTGGCTGAAGAAGCATAAGTGCACAACCCTCATGACTGTGGAGATGGAGCCTGGGACTGAACTCTACTCTCGCTTCGGACTTGCAGAATTTGCCTCAGACGCGGTTATAGCGCTCTACTATGCTCAGGAGAGGGACCGCCGGAGGCGGATGCTGGAAATAGTTAAGATGAGGGAGACAAAGCACCTAGACCGTATGGTGAGCTTTGACATAACAAAGAAGGGCATAGTTGTCAATCCTAAGGCCTTGGTCTATTCCCCAACAAAATCCCAGGTTTATCGCTGAGACCTCTTTCTCATCCTTCTCTCCTTGGCCGCGATCTTGAGTCGGGTTTGTATTATCGTGTCTGGATTCAGCGAG
>JAOZPI010000045.1 GCA_029932835.1 archaeon
CCAGGAAATACTGCTAAGGAGGATTGGAAAACAGGCTCTATGGCAGCTGCTGCTGGTGGAGTAACAGCAGTCTTGGATATGCCGAACAACACTCCTCCGATAACCACGGTCAGGAGACTGGAGGAAAAGAGAAAAATAGCTCAGAGGAAGAGCCTTGTGGATTTTGGTCTATACTTCGGGGCTGGAAACAACCTGGATGAGATAAAACAGGCGCGAAATATTGCAGGCGTTAAGTTCTTCTTGGGAACTAGCACAGGGGACCTCCTTTTTAATGAAGACAACCTTCCAGAATTCTTTAGGGCGCTTGGGCAATTTCATATCCTCTCTGCCTGCCATGCCGAAAAATTGGAGCTCCTGAAGAAGTACAACCAAGAACACTTCACCTATTTCTCTGACATCCGCCCTCCTATCTGTGAAGCTGTTTCAATTCGAGATGTGGTGAGGAGCATGCACAACAACCGCGTCCATATCTGCCATATAACGAGTGAGATGGGACTAAAGGAAGTCCAGCGTGGAAAAAGATTAAACAAACTTCTCACCTGTGAGGTAACTCCCCAGCACCTTTTGTTGAACAAGGAAGACGAAAAAAGATTCGGCTCGCGGCTGAAGATGTACCCTCCTCTCCGCTCAAAATCGGACCAGATCAGCCTCCTTAAGGCGTTGAAAACCGGCCTTATAGATGTAGTTTCCACAGACCATGCTCCACACCTGCCAGAGGAAAAAGACAGGGGCTTTGAAGCAGCTCCTGGAGGCGTTCCGGGCGTTGAGACCCGCCTCCCCCTCATGCTAAAGCATCTCAATATACGAGACTTGGTAGAAACCTGCTCCAGAAAACCAGCGGAGTTGTTCGGGATAGCAAAAAAGGGGAGGATTGCCCCCGGCTATGACGCGGATCTGGTTCTTCTCGATCTGAAGGCGCGCTACAAGATCTCAAGCGAAAACCTCTTTACAAAATGTGGCTGGAGCCCCTTTGAGGGATGGGAGGTCAGCGGCAGGGTGGTAAAGACATTGCTTCGAGGAGAGGTAATATTTGAGGATGGAGAGCCGGTTCCTCACACAGGAAGAGAGATAATTTTTCAGCACTGACTACTTGGTCAAAACCCCCACCCGGTCTCTCTGAGCACTAACCCCCGAGTAGCTTCTCAAAGAATTGGTTCAGATCCCGAACCATCCGCGCAGCGTCGCTATTCTTCCCGTGTCTCTTCTCATACTCTACAACAGCCCACGTCGGGTCTCTCACAACAGGACTTCCCTTTACATCATCCACCATATTATCGCAATACGCGACCAATTTCTCCTCTATGGTTCTGGGTATGTACTCCCCCGGCGGCAGCCCCAGCCTTTTTGCTTCCTCTCTGGTTATCCCCCCTCCAATATGCCTCTCACATATACGGGCGATCTTTTCAAGTTCTCTACTTCCTGTCACATTAAGGCCCCTTATTATCTGCCCCCCCACGACGCCATGTTCAATTCCCTGGGTTTTTGTCCTTCCAATATCATGAAGGAGCGCACCAACACTCACGAGCCTCTTGTTTATCTTTATCCCAGGATTCCTCTCCTTCAGCAGTTCAATTACCTCCATGCACACGTCTCTGACTGTTTCACAATGATCCACGAGCTCTTTGGGGGCTTTCAGACTTTTCAGCAGCTCCCTTGCGTCTTCATCATCCAACATTTTTCAGATTATACGGGCTTGGTCCCAGAGTAGCAATAATTCTCTTTATCTCTTCTATTTCCTCCTTTATCTCCCTGCTCTCCTTTGCTGAATCTACTGGTTTCAACACCCCGTTACACTTTTTGCACCGAAAATTTACCTCGTAAGCCTCTGTAAAACTAATCCTCATGCATCCGTTCTCGCACTTGAAGAAATTTATCTGTGTAATCTCTTGAAACTCCCTTTTGAGCCTCATGAGTTTTGCCATAAGATAATTCTTTACACTGAGTTCTACAGCTCCCTCATTGAGTCTCCATGTGTACTTGAACCACCCCCTTTCCTCATCCCTCGCCGAGTTGTAGGAGACTATATTGTATTTATGGAGGGCATTAAGAGTGCTTCTTATTCTTGTAATTGGAATGTTTGTTTTCTCCTCTAGCTGTAAATCAGTGGATGGTGTGGCAAGCGCGTTTATTATCTTTATCCCCTCGTTCCCCACCATCTCATAAAGAATTTGCGAAATGATTTCGTCCTTCTCCCCCATGTTAGTAGATTAGAATTTTGCTCAATTAAAATGCCTATTCCCCCTTCCCTCTCTTCCTCAAAACATGCTTGCCTCGGGCCTTTGGAACGATCTCCACCTCGCCCCCTTCGTACTTCTTTTCCATCTCTCTCCCACCAAACAACCTGTCCAAAAAAATGGAAAGGGCGGCTATCTCTGAGTGCGGCTGTGATGTTATAGACACATTAAAATCAGCGATCTCGTACACCTCATAAGGGACCTTTTCCCCACCCACGACCACCAATATCTTTTGTTTTCTCTTGATCTTCCCAATTGCCCTCTGCACTGGCATTCCATACATGGTGAGGTGCACAATAGAGAACCCCCTCTTTCGGTATTTCGAAATCTCCCTCCTCCACGCTTCCCCCACCCGGGCCTTAAACCTCCCCCCCCACCTCTTTACCACCCCTCTCAGTGATTCTACAACCCCCTCGTCTCTGGCTCCGCATATTACGATCTCGTCCGCTCCGAACGCCCTTGCCACAAGTCCCAGGTGTGTGGTAACCCTCTTGTCTCTCGCAGGCCTGTGTCCCAGTCGCAGTACACATACTTCCATTTAAGCTCAATACTTTGTCAGGACCTTGTATAAATACAGAAGCATACCTTCATCGTTCACCTTTTTAAGTCTCATGCTGCAAAATTAAGTCTAATGGCTCGTTTTGTGGTAAAATTTGGAGGTAGTTCTGTAGCTGACGGAGAAAAGATAAGGAATGCTGCTCGCAGCGTCGTAAGGGAGAAGAAAAAGGGGAATCAGATTGCGGTTGTGGTCTCAGCGATGGGGAAAACCACTAACAACCTCCTCGGAGCGCTTGACTCTGCGACAGATGGGAATTACACGCCCCAGCAGAAAGATGATATTGCATCTATGGGGGAGAGGACATCTGTGCGCTTGTTGTCCGCAGCTATATCCTCTCTCGGAGAGAAATCCGTCTATATAGAGCCAAGCAGCAGGATCTGGCCGGTAATCACAAACTCAAGATTTACAAACGCAACCATAGACCTAGAGGCCACGAGAAAGAGGGTTCAAGATCTTATCCTTCCCCTTCTTGAAGATGGTGTCATACCTGTGATCTGCGGATTTCTGGGAGTGGACAAAATGGGGAATGTGACCACAATAGGGCGTGGCGGAAGCGATACAACAGCCGTAATGCTTGGAAATTGCCTAGATGCAGATGAGGTTATAATTGTAACTGATGTAGACGGTGTGTTCAGCGGCGATCCGCGGATTGTTGATAACCCTGTCCTTGTTCCTGAAATAGAGATTTCTGTCCTCTGGGACCTTGCAGTAGCAGGAGCCAAGGTTATGAAGTGGGACTCCTTGGTATACAAAAAGAAAAATCAAGTTCTAAAAATTGTAAATAACAAACATGCAGATTTAAGTGCAAAAGGTACAGAAATAAAGGGTGAGTTTATGGAAACATCTGTAAAAAAACTGGACAAACCGCTGGGTAGCGTTACCCTCGTCGGCAAGAATCTCATAGACTACCCCGGCCTGCTTTCGAAGACTTCGAAGATGCTGGGAGATAAGTCAATAAACATCTGGGGAGTCACTGTTGCCCCGGATTCAGTAACCTACTTCATAGAAGAGAAGGAAGTGGAGACAGCAACGAAGATACTCCATGCCTTTGTGATGCACGACGACAGGGTCCTCTCCGTGACTTCAGACAAGGGCATTGGGCTTGTTTATGTGACCTCTCCGGATTTCCTTGACGAGCCGGGAGCACTTGGGAAGATAACCAGCGCTATAGGAGATGCGGGATTGAATATAAAGGAGGTAACAACATCAAAGAGCCAGATAATGGTCTTTATAGACTACAAAAATGTGGGGGCGGTTTATGAGATTATGCGCTTGATATTTGAAAAGAAATAAACAAAATGGATAAGCTGCGAGTAGGGGTGCTTGCTGCCACCGGGATGGTAGGGCAGAAATACGTCTCCCTGCTGGAGGACCATCCGTGGTTTGAGGTGGTCTATCTCTCGGCTAGCGAGAGGAGTGCTGGAAAGATCTACGAGGAGGCTGTGAAGGGCAGATGGCACATGGAGGTAGAAATACCAGAGGCGGTAAGAAAGATCAAGGTTGAGAACGCGGCAGATATAAAATCCGCAAGGGGTTGTGATTTTGTTTTTTCTGCCCTTGGATCCGGCCCTGCCAAGGAGCTGGAGCACAAATACGCAGAAGCAGGGATACCTGTTGTATCAAACGCCTCTGCCCATCGTCACACGCCTGATGTCCCTATGATAATCCCAGAGATAAATCCAGATCACATAGACATGATCCCCATACAGCAGAAGAATCGTGGGTGGGAGGGGTTCATTGTGGTAAAGCCCAATTGCTCCCTCCAGTCCTATATGACCCCTCTCTACGCTCTCCATGAGAAGTTCCATGTGAAAAGTGCTGTTATAACCACCATGCAG
This sequence comes from archaeon, assembly GCA_029932835.1. Classification (GTDB taxonomy): domain Archaea; phylum Altiarchaeota; class Altiarchaeia; order JAFGQM01; family JAFGQM01; genus JAOZPI01. The sequence continues at coordinate 4,632 of JAOZPI010000045.1, forward strand.
GCTGTTTCTGGCGCCGGGTATCCTGGGGTGGCATCGTGGGACATTATAGACAACATAGTCCCCTACATAAGCGGGGAAGAAGAAAAGTCAGAGAGGGAGCCAATGAAGATACTCGGCAGGATAGCTGGAAATGAATTTGAATACGCGACAGAGCCCAAGATCTCTGCCCACTGCAACCGTGTTCCTGTTCTGGACGGCCATATGGCGACGGTGTCCCTGCAGTTTGAGGAGAAGCCAGAACAAGAGGAGATAATTCGTATATGGGAGAATTTCAAGGGGGTTCCACAAGAGCTTAAACTACCCTTTGCTCCCAAGCATCCCATAATATATCGCAGAGAGCAGGACAGGCCACAGACCCGTCTGGATCGGGACGCGGAGAGGGGAATGGCAGTCACCACCGGGCGTCTGCGCGAAGATGCAGTCCTTGACTGGAAGTTTGTCGGCCTTAGCCACAACACTGTGCGGGGTGCTGCTGGTGGCGGAATCCTCAATGCTGAGCTCTTGAGGGCTAAGGGTTACCTATGATGGAGGATATATTCTGGGCTGACAAGATTGCGTCCGAAGTCATTAAGAGAGAAAAATATACCTATCTAAACAAAAAATACGCACTTCCGGATAGACCCACCATAAAGACCTCTTCTTCCCTCTCTGGGGTTCTGCATATAGGGAGGCTAACGGATATCATACGCGGGGAGGCTGTATACAGAGCGCTGAAAGACAAGGGCCTAAGCCCCAGATTTATATACGTGGCGGAGGATATGGACCCTTTGAGGAAGGTGCCAAAGGGGGTTCCATCTTCATATCGTGAATACATTGGAATGCCGGTTACAGACATTCCGGATCCATGGGGGTGCCATAAAAGCTACGCAGAGCACCATATTGCCGAGTTTGTTGACGTCTTTCCGGATTTTGTTGAGGAGGTCCCAGAGCGTTTTTCAATGCGGGAAGAATACAAAAAGGGGAGCTTTGATGAAGCTGTTCATATAATACTCTCCAAACTAGACAGCCTCAGGGAACTACTTAATGGGTTCCGAAGGCAGAAATTGCCGGACAACTGGCTGCCCTATCAGGTAGTCTGTGAGAATTGTGGCAAGATTATGACCACTGTTCCCATAGCACTTGAGGGTGGAAGGGTGCACTATGTGTGCCAAGATTACAGCTTCAAATCTGAGAAGGCTGAGGGATGTGGTTATGAAGGGGAGGTGAAGCCGGAGGGCGGGAATGGAAAGCTGGTATGGAAGAGCGAGTGGGCGGCCCAATGGAGGCGCTGGGATGTGGTAGCAGAGGGGGCGGGGAAGGAGTACATTGTTCCCAATTCTGCATTCTTTGTAAATGCTCACATATCTGAAGAAATCCTGGACTTTCCCTCCCCCACCCCAATTTTCTACGAGTATATAACCATAGGCGGGGGTAAGATGTCTGCATCCCTCGGGAATGTTGTCTATCCGAAAGATTGGCTGGAGGTAGCCCCGGCAGAGGCTCTTCGCCTCCTCTTTCTCAAGAGGATAACAAAGAGCAGGGACTTCAAGTGGGAGGATGTGCCGAGGATAGTTGATGAACTTGAGAGAATAGAAAGGATCTATTATGGGCTGGAGAACCTGGAGGACAAGAAAGAGGAGAAGCATCTAAAGAGATTGTATGAGCTCGTACAAATCAGAAGGCCACCTGACACATACACACTGAGAATACCATACACTACAGCGGTTATAGTTTCGCAGGTAGTTGATTTGAACGATGAGAAAAGGTTAAAGACTGTTTTTGACAAAATGGGTTATCCCCTCAACGCCGACTCACTGCATATCCTGCGTCTTGCAGGGCGCTGGGCCTCCAAATACTCAAAGCGACTTGTGGTATTGGAGGAGATGCCCTCCGAGGCGGGTTCCCTGAGAGAGGAGCTGCGATCAGCACTAAGGGATGTTGCGAAATCCGTAGACGAAGAAACCGGAGATCTCACAAAGAGGATATTTGCGATAGCAAAATCCCACAATATCAAGCCACAGGAGCTCTTTAGGGCGATATACCTGCTATTTCTCGGCAGGGAGGACGGACCGAGAGCAGGGCCGTTTCTCCTTAGCCTAGACAAAGATTTTGTAAAAAAGCGGCTGAAACTAGAATCTTAACGCCTTCTTCTAATTCTTCTAAAGACTCCTCTCTTTTCTCTAGCTCTCCTCTCTTCTAACTCCCTTTGAACCCTTTCTCCTTCTAAATGAAGATCGCAGAGACAGATCCATGGGCCAAAGGTGATACGGCCACAGGCAGCACAAAGCCTGCAACTCTTGAAACAGGTT
>JAOZPI010000002.1 GCA_029932835.1 archaeon
AGCGGTTTTTTACAACGCTTTGTAAAACAAACGTAAGAAATGGACTCTATAGCTAAGTTACGAGAGAAGTGCCAGAGCTCATGTATGGAAGACCCAGCGCATCTACGCATTCACAGAAAGTTTTCTATATATCTGACTTGGTTACTCCTCCGTCTTCATCCAACCATAAATCCCAATACTGTGACCGCAGCGAATATATTCCTCATTCTCCCCGCATCGCTTCTCCTCCTGCAACAAAATAATCTCCTCTCTCTTCTTGGTGCTCTCCTCTTCTATTTGATTTACCTCCTCGATCACACTGATGGAGAAATAGCGAGATATAAGCAGCAGTATTCCTCGTTTGGTGTTTATCTTGACGAGGTTCACCACATGCTCGGATATGCAGCCTTCTTTACCTCGCTTGGAATAAAATCGTGGCAGGCGGGAGAATCATTTGGACTTTCTCTAGGGCTCCTTGCAGCGCTTCTAATAACCCTAAACCGCCTTAACATGAAACTGAGGACAAACAGCTTCTGGAGTAATATGGCCCGTGCTTTTCGTGGCGATACATCCTTTTTCATAGAGAGACCGCCTCGCAGAGGTCTCCTGTATAAATTTCTAAAGAATATAGTCTTTCGTGCAATGAGCGTCTTTTTGATTTGGGGATTTATTCTCCTTCTTTTTTCCGCATTTTTCATATATACCACCTTTTTTTACTTCCCTCTAAACAGGCTTCTTCTATTCTACTCTATAATATTTGGGTTTTTCCTCATCCGCACTATCTTGTTAAATGCATTATACGAGCACTATAGCGAGATGATGCGCATGAGAAAGAAAATGCTTATAGCACATGGCGAGGACGCGCTGCCTTGAACCAGTGGCAATGCTATTTACTTTACCTCCCTTATAGGTCTTGCAGGGACCCCAACAACACGCTCTCCGTCTGGGACATCTCTTGTAACAACAGCTCCTGCTCCCACAATACACCCCTTCCCTACTTTAACTCCAGGATTTATTATAGCTCCAGATGCAATCCACGTACCGTCTCCGATTTCCACTCTGGCCTTTCCATGTTTCTCCCTACCAATCAAGTATCCTGTGTTTACTATGACTCCCGGGGAGAGGTGAACACCACTCCCTATATTAATCCTTTCTCGTGCGTTTAGCACACAGCCCTCATTTATCCTACTGTTCTCTCCAATAAATATATTTTCCGGATGATACACCTTTATTCTCCCTAAAATCTTTGTTTTGTTTCCCATGGATCCAAATAACATCCTATAATAGGCTGTTCTAATCTCCCTCCTTATCTTGGTGATCCCTTTTCCCACTTTACAAAACCCGTTCATTACATCTTTATATCCACCAAAATAAAAAAAGTAAAGGATGGCTACCTTCCTTAGAAAATTCCTAGGAAATGTCGCATGGGTCATATTTAGCAGTATTTTCACAACATTTATCAACTTCTTCTCATCTGTCATCGTTCTCACTACCATAAGTGTTTACTCCTACGGTCTTTTGGCTCTGACCCTCTCTGTTGTTTCTATTTTACAGACCTTTTTGAACTTCGGTCTCCATAGGGTAGTAAGTGCAGAGATAGCTGGGGAACTTGGAAAAAAACAGCTTTCCAGAGCAAAGGAACTCCTTCTCTCCTATTCCAAGTTAAATCTTTTGATGGGGTTGATACTCTCCTTCTCTCTCTTTCTCCCCTCCTCGTACCTCGCTTCACTTTTCTCAAAGCCTGATATCGCTCCCCTTCTTCAGATAGCCTCTCTGATGGTGTTTCTAGAGGCTCTAAGATACATCTTTAATATATCCTTCCAGTCTTCGTCTCATTTTAAGTATCTTAGTATTATGTCCTCTCTAGAGGCTTCTGCGCGCCTTGTATTTGTTTTCTCTCTCTTTTCCTTAGGTTCTCTCAACCTAATAACTGCCCTCCTCTCCTACCCCTTCTCCATAGCCGTGTCTCTTTTTCTCTCTTTCCCACTCCTTATGCGCTCTCTGAAGAAATACCATGCGATTTCCCCAACAAAATTGTCTCTGTTTAGGCGCATGGTGTCCACATACGGAAAATATGCCATCATAAGGCAGCCCTTTGGGTCTGTGGTGGATAATGCTCCAGTATGGGTGATAAAATTTATACTGGGTGTTGAGGCTGTTGGTCTTTATTCACTAGCTAGGAGGATGTACGCCTTCATAAGGACCTTTATCACATCCATAGAACGCGTTCTCATACCGACACTCTCTTACGAAATAACACAAAACAGGGAAAGAGTGAGGAATATGTTATTTCGTGGGGTGAAATACGGATTTTATCTCTCCTCTACTGCCGTAATACTGGCCATTCTTTTTATGCCCTCTCTCCTCGCACTACTGCACTTAGAGAAGTACTATCCGGCAATTCCTGTTTTCAACATCATAATTCTCAATCTCATCGTTGTGGGGGTTGGTTATCTCTTCCGTCCTGTCCTTTTTGCACTAAAGGCACAGAAGGAGATCACCCTCCTCTATGTTCTTAGCGCTCTCTTCTTTCTCCCAATTGCCACGATCTTGGCAATTTTGTTGCGCTCTCCAACCGGGGTAGCGCTGGCAGTCGTACTCAACGGTTCCATTATAACTCTCATGCGATACATCTTCATAGTGCGGAAGGACCAAAGTCTTAGGCTTCCCTCCTATCTCTTCCTTAAGATAGACAGGTATGACATACGAATGCTGAAGAGAATATTCCGTGGTTTCAAGAGGAGAATCTAAATCCTTTATACTAGTCTACCCTCCTGTGTACTTTTTTGCGAGTATTTCAATAGGAGAGAAAAAGCCAGCCTTATTCAGGTATTTGATCTCCGCGCCATATTCTCGTAGCACTCTTCTTATCTGAAAGGGGGTGATATAATTTATATGGTTTATGAAATCAACAGGCCTCCCTAGCAATCTTAAATAAAACCGTCCAATGACCTTAGGCAAGAAGGGTATCCAGAAGACACCATAGTGCCCCTCTTTGGGTTTCAGATAGTTTGGAGCGGATATGTACATCACTCCCTCTGGCCTTAACACCCGTAGCATTTCAGATATCGTTTTCTTGACATCGTTCACATGTTCAAGGACATGGTTGGAGATAACCATATCAAACTCATTATCCCCAAATGGCAACTCTTCTCCAGACCCCACAACAATCTCTCCCTTCGCCCCCTCTACTTCTAACCACTCTCTTGCTATTCGTGCCTCTTCTTTAGATGGGGTAACTCCCACGACCTTAGCTCCCTCCAGCCCCAACGTTACAACGAACTCTCCCGGACCGCAGCCAACATCCAAGATGCGCTTTCCTCTAAACTCCACAATACCTCTTAGCTTCTCCACCATTCTCCTGCTTCTTTCCCTCTTTAACCTCCTTTCTATCCTTCTCTCTATTTTATCCAATCCCAGCACTTCTCCATAATACCTACGATAATACTGGCGCACAGATTCAATGCCCATTCTCAAATTTAGATATCTCACCGATGACGTCTTCGTCTAGTCCCTGCATCCTTCTCGCTATTCTCCTTTTTTCTTCTCTCCATTTCATCTCCATCTCTCTTACCCTCTCTTCCAATTCTTCTACCTCTTTCCCACACTCAATAAAATACTTAGTCTGCTCAAACTCCTCCATAAGCTCTTGATATTTTTCAGCCCATCCAACCACTACAGCAGGGATCCCGTTTTTGTAGGCGTGTACCAATGAGTGATACCGCGAGGCTATGACAAAATCAAACCTCCCTATAATCTCTTCTAGTTCTATGGAATCAGGCCCTCTCCACACGACCCTTACTCTGGGATTCTTCCCAAACATCCCTTTTATCTCCTCACACATCTCCCTGTCTTCGTGTGAGTATTGCACAATGTACACTACTCTCCCCCTTTTCAGCAACGCTCCAATAGCTCCCTTATAAGCCCTGTACACCTTCCCCCCCTCTCTGTCTAGGACCCGTTTATTTGGTATTATCCCTACTGCCCCCTTCACTATCTTGGGCGTGTCTCTTCCCCTTACTTCCCGTCCCTCAAGATAGACACTTCCCCTCTCTGGCCTTGGATATTGCAACACAATATCATGCGCAAGTTTTGTATTGCCCTTAGTGAACTTCCCTATTCTCCTAATTCCTGCTTTCTCTCTCACAAAAACAAGCCTTGGATATTTCAAATAAATCCAGAGCAGGGGGTAGAGAAGAACCTTCCACAGGATTGGATACTCAAAAGGACCAATAGATTGGGGCAAGATATAGTAGGGGATGCCGAACCTCCTCGCCACTATTATATCCATGACATAACCAATCGATACCTTGGGTCCAAATTGCGAGGTAAGGGAATAACCGTGGATATCCACAAAAAAGGAAGCATTTTTTAAGATCTCTTTTATTCTCCTCGTCTCTCCACTACCTTCTCTTGGCCCTAACAAAGACAGCTTTACGCTAGTATCCCAGGGGATAAACTCAAACTTATACCTGTGTTTTCCATCCCCATACTTGCCATAGTCCTTGGAAGAACAAACAATTATCCTCTTCTCCGGAAATCGCTTTCTAAGCTGTTCCACAACAGCGAAGGTCATGGCCTCTGCCCCCTTGTTGAACGTGTGTCCCCCTATAACTAGGATGTTCTCTCTCCCCCCTTTCCCTCTCACAAAGACCCCCCGCATTATTCCATAGAGTAACATAATCCCTGCTTCCACCGCCCTCAGGCGCTTTCTAAGACCTCTTGCCCAGATTGTGAGATCTATTATTCCAAATCTTCCCATCGCCCCAAGTTTGAGCATCCTTTGTCTCTTTTTTAATCTCTTTGCCCCCCTCATATCACCGTCCAACAGAACCCTGCAATACTCCAAGTTCTCTGCCTTCTCTTCAATGTGTTGTGATCTCTCTACAGCCCCGATTTCTTCTTTTTCCAAAACAAACAGGTGTTTGTATTTTTCGAAAACTCTCTTCCCCTTCGCTGACCTTACTATAATATTAGATCTGCCAAGGAACTCTTCTTCCCCCTTTATATAGCAATCTCCAAAAGAGATGTCAGCATCCCTGTTCAGTTTGTCCAGACAGAAGAGACAACGATTAAGCTGAAAAAAGGGTTTTAACCTCCTCCTTACCCCCTTATCTACCTTAACATCTCTACCGGATTCCAACTCTATCTTTACATCACCAGGCCATCCACTCCCCTCTTTGTCCTTGAACAAAAACCTCCTTATCTTTTCTCCCTTGCCGTATCTTTTTTCAAAATATTCAAATATTCGCGTGTTCAAAACCCTATCGCAAAACAGCCCAAGAAAGAGGAGGTTGTCTTCTGAGAGTCTGCTTGCTCTCATAAACTTTTTGATACCCCGTATCTGGCACGGAGTCCCTACGACAATACTTCTGGTTTTTGGGCTTTTCCTGATCGCTACAGCTACGTCTTCAACAGAGGCAGGTATGTACTTGGATTTTGCGGCTTTCCTCACTTCTGTCCATTTTTTGATCTCTCTTAGCTTTATCTCCCGCCCCTCCCATTTCTCAAAAGGGAGGACAAAGGCACGCTCATACGAGTCCCCAAGCAGGGCCTCAACAAGGGAGGTTATAATCCCGCCGCTAGCCGAGTTCCTCCTTACATCCGCATCTCTAGAGTGGCCTGTATACACATCAATTACCCTCCCGCTAAAATCTGGTTCCTCTTTTGTCCTCAAACCCTCAGGGTCGATATCTATACCAGGGCAAACCTCTAAGCATAAGCCGCACTTTGTGCATTTCTCATTGTTTACTTTCGGAACGAACTGTCCATTTTTCATCTCCATCTCTATAGCGCCTACCGGACATACAGCTCTGCACACCCCGCATGAGACACAGAGACCTGCCCTTACCGTCTTTTCCACGTTTTTTAACTCTTCCATTTTGGAGTGGATTTGTCTCTGTCTATCCTGTCCAATGTCCGGAACATGTAAACAGACCTAACAAACTTCGCAGCCATTATAACAAATGAGCTGATACCATAGAAATAGAGATATACAGGAAAGAGGTTGCTGCTTGAGAAGAAATTGGCAATAAACGTAAGTGCAAGGAATGGAGAAGTATAGGCAAAATTAAACACAGAAGCATATGAGTCTATGGCCTTGTTGTACCACTTACTATCCGATATTCCCTCTTTGTACTCCTTCTCCCTCCCCCTCTCTCTGAAGTAGTACTCCATGCCATAACCAAATGTAATGGCATATATACTGGAGAGGGAAAATAGGGCTCCCATAAACAGGAGCATTGGGTCGTTTTCGATGAAGTAGTATCCATACACCCCCAGAGCTATGCCGAGCACAGCTCTTGTAAGATCATTCGATCGTGCCTCCCAAAACACCCCCATATGTGTGAAGGTTTTTTTAATCCTCGCCACTTCCCCGTCGCAGTAATCAAAGAGAAAGGCAAGGGCTAGTAACACAGGACTTACTATGGGGTATTGAGGGCACACAAATAGCCACCCAATTCCAAAAATAAAGGTCAAAATCCCAAGTGCAGAAACAGCATTTGCGGAGAGGCCCAACCATAAGAACCCCTTAGTAAAAAATGCAGAAAAGAATCGAATTACCTGGTGCTTTTTTCCCATATACTTTGTTTGTCCGGTCTTTCGAATCTCCCCTATACTAACCATTATTCTTTCTCAACTCCAGACCTATTTTATCCCAGTTACCAGTGCAACCTTCACATCTATTAGAATGTCATCTCCCTTGTCCACTAAGTTATACACCTCTTTGAACCTTGGAGATGCGAATTTATGCATGTTGTATATCTTCTCTATGGTTTCCTCATCCAAGTCACCAGCATTTTCCAGCCAGTTTCTAACACTCATATGTTCATCTATTATTATATTCACTCTGATATGTCTGAATCCCGCCCTCTTCAACAGCCTTACTAAATCTTCTGGCATAAAGACTCTTCGCTTCTCCTTCAGTTTGAACACCTCTTCATAATCCTTCTTTACATCTTCATGTGGTGGAACTCCCTCGCTGACGATGATCTTCCCGTTTGGTTTCAGTACACGATACAACTCTTTTAAAACCCTCATAAGGTCGTCGTCGTCCAATATGTGGTGGAGAACCAACCTCACCGTTATTCTGTCAAAAAAATTATCTGGATAATCCAGATTGCCGATGTCTCCCACACTTACCTTAGCGTTGGGAATGGAAGATAAGTCTATTTGAGATAACATTTCTTCTGATATGTCGACACCATGCACTTCCTTTACATATGGAGCTACGGTGCCCAAGACCTTGCCTGTTCCGCATCCTGCGTCTAAGACCACGTGGTCCTTGTCAAAATTCCCAACTAGCATAAACGCCTGCAGGACATTGCTTTTTTTTACCCACTCAAGGTTATTATATCGTTGGGCCCTTTTCCTCCATAATTCCTTCTGCTCTTCTATCTTATCCATGCTCCCCCTCTCTAAACCAATTTATTGTGAGTTTGAGGCCCTCCTCAATCCCCACCTTCGGTTCCCAACCAAGCTCGCTTCTCGCAATGCTAATATCCGGCCTTCTCCTTCTTGGATCGTCTACAGGAAGTGGCTTATGGATTATCTTGCTCTTGGACCCCGTGAGCTTAAGGACTTTCTCTGCCAGTTCTAGGATCGTCATCTCGTTCGGATTCCCCAGATTCACCGGATTGTGATAGTTTGATTTGAGTAGTTTATAAATCCCCTCCACAAGATCAGAGATATAGCAGAAACTCCTGCTCTGTTTTCCGTCTCCGTACACGGTCAGCGCTTTGTTTCCAAGGGCTTGGCTGATAAAGTTTGGTATCACTCTTCCATCTCCCCTTCTCATTCTCGGGCCGTAGGTGTTGAATATGCGCGCTATCCTCGTGTCCACGCTATGCTCTTGATAGTAAGCCATCGTTATGGCCTCTGCAAATCTTTTCGCTTCATCATAAACTCCTCTTGGCCCCACTGGGTTTACGTTCCCCCAATAGCTCTCAGGTTGTGGACTTACTGTAGGATCCCCATATACCTCAGATGTAGAGGCTAGTAGAAATTTCGCCTCCTTCGACTTTGCAAGCCCCAAGGTATTGTGAGTTCCAAGTGCTCCGACCTTTAGCGTCTGTATTGGATATTTCAGGTAATCTACTGGGCTGGCGGGAGAAGCGAAATGGAGAACCGCGTCTAGGTCCCCATCTACCTTGATGTATCTGGTTACATCTTGCTCTACATACTCAAAGTTTGGATTTTCCAAAAGATGCGAAATGTTCTTCGCGCTTCCTGTTATGAGGTTGTCCATACACACTACTTCATCTCCCCTTTCTATAAAGTAATCGCACAGATGACTTCCAAGAAAACCTGCTCCTCCGGTTATCAAGACCCTCATCTTATTATCCCCCTCAGATACCTCTTGAACTCCTCCCCGATCTCCTCATCTCGAATTCCAAATTCAACAACAGCACGCAGATAATCCAACTTGTTTCCAATATCATATCTACTCCCTGCGACTTCATACGCATATACCTTCTCTCCTCCTAAGAGAACAGAGATGGCATCTGTAAGTTGTATTTCTCCACCAATCCCTTCTTTTGTTTCCTTCAGGGCGTCAAATATGGTGGGTGTGAGGACATACCTCCCAATAATCCCAAGATTTGATGGGGCCTCTTCAGGTTTGGGCTTTTCTACAAGTTTATCAACCTCAAACACTTCCCCTCTACGGACACCTCCAACAATTCCATACCTTTCAATATCCTCTCTTTTAACTCTCTCAACACCCACCATACTCCCCCCATACTTTCTAAAGAGTTCGATTCCCTGTTTGGTGCACGGGACTTCACTCCTGACTATGGTATCCCCAAGCAGGACGGCAAAAGGCTCGCCATCGATATGCCTCTCTGCGCATAATATTGCGTGTCCCAGCCCTAGTTGTTTTTTCTGCCTTACATAGTGAATATCCACCATATCAGAGAGTTCCTGCATTTCTCTCAACAAATCTCTCTTCCCTATTCTCCTTAAATGATCCTCCAGTTCCACATTCTTATCAAAATAGTCTTCAATAGCCCTCTTCCCTCTTCCTGTTACTATGAGGACATCTTCTATTCCAGATTTTATGATTTCCTCCACCACAAAATGTATTGTTGGCTTGTTTATTATAGGCAGCATCTCCTTTGGCTGGGCCTTTGTGGCAGGCAAGAACCTAGTTCCGAATCCAGCAGCAGGTATTACCGCCTTTTTAACTTCCATATCTACCTATTTTTGAAACACTAACTAAAAATACATAAGTTCAAAGAACCAGACATACCCATAATTTATGGGCCTCAGCACCGCTTTAATCCCTCCGACTTTATATACTCTACCTCCTCTCCAAAAACCTTGTCTATCTGTCCCCTACCATATTTCGTCCCCACCCTATGCCAAAATAATCAAGCCCTGCTCGCTCCGCCTTCGCAGGATCTATAATGCGCCTTCCATCTATTAGCACTTTCCCCTTCATACTCCTCGCATATACATCCGCTCCGACCCGATATTCTGGCCATCCTGTTACAATAACAGCCCCATCGCACCCCTTCAGACACTCTTCCAGCCCTCTCGAGAGCAATATCCTGTTACCAAAGATCCTTCTTGCGTTATCAATAGCGATCGGATCGCATGCTGATACCTCCGCCCCTTCTTTAAGTAACCCCTCTATTATTGTGATTGCGGGAGACTCACGCATATCATCTGTCCCCGGCTTGAATGCAAGACCAATCACCCCAATTCTTCTTCCCTTGATCTTGCCCATCTTTTTCTTTAAGATTTCTAAAATATGCAACGCCTGCCCTCTATTTACATCCATAACAGCCTCAAGTAATGTGGGTTTGTACCCCTTCTTCCTCCCCAGCTCAACTATAGCTTTCACATCCTTCGGAAAGCAACTTCCCCCATATCCAGCCCCAGCGTTGAGGAAATGTGGAGATATGCGCTTATCCATTCCAATGCCTCTCGCCACATCAACAACATCTGTTCCGACTCTCTCGCATATATTTGCAATTTCATTTATGAACGATATCTTCGTTGCAAGGAAAGCATTTGCTGCATATTTTATCATTTCAGCAGTTCTCAGGTCAGTTTTAAGAACAGGGCAATCAAACTCCGAGTAAATATCGGCTACAGCCTTTATAGACCTCTCATCTAACCCTCCTATAACTATCCTGTCTGGCTCCATAAAATCCCTGATGGCGCTTCCCTCTCTCAAAAATTCCGGATTCATAGCTACCCCGAAGTCCTTTCCAGCCCTTTTTCCAGAGGTTTGTTCTAAGATCGGAATAATGACGCTGTCTGTTGTTCCTGGAACTACTGTGCTCTTGTCTACGACAACGTGATATCCCTTTTTTTCCCTTAGGGCGTTTCCTATCCCCTCAGATGCTAATTTAATGTAAGATAAGTCTATACCTCCCTTCTTGTCAGGAGTTCCAACGCATATGAATGTAATATCTGATTCCAGAACAGCGGATCTCAAATCTGTAGTTGCCTTTAGCCTCTTCAGGTTTCTTTTCAGAACCTCCCTTAATCCGTCTTCATAGAGCGGAGCCTCTCCCCTGTTTATCTTTTCGACCTTCTCCTTCACAACATCTACACACGTAACTTGATTTCCCAGATCTGCGAAACAAACCCCGGTTATCAAACCGACGTATCCGGTCCCAATTATTGAAATATTCATCCTGCTTCGTGCCAAATCTTAGATAAACAATTCATTTAAATATCCCAATCTTCTAATTTCCCGCATCGAAGTCAAAATCTAAGAGGATAATGAAAAATGGGTCTAAGACGTGCTCATTGCTATAGGTGGGACAGCCCAGCATACACGCGGGTTTCGAACAATCCTGCAGATTCATACATAACCGGGATTCCAGGCATCAAGGTGACCCGATTTGATATGGGTGATCCAAATGGAGAATGGAACATGCGCTTGGATCTGATCAGCACAGAGAACATACAGCTCAGGCATAATGCTCTCGAGGCAGCCCGACAGACGGCGGTTCGGCATCTGGAGAAAATGCTTGGAAAAAAGGGCTTTTACTTTAAAATAAGGGTCTATCCGCACCATATAATGCGGGAAAATAAAATGGCAACAGGTGCGGGAGCCGACAGGGTTCAGAGCGGAATGAGGGAATCCTTTGGAAAACCCGTAGGAAAAGCAGCCAGGGTGAGGGAAGGGCAGATAATAATGTCCATATCTGTCCCAGCGGATAAGAAAGATATAGCAAAAGAAGCATTGAGGCGTGCAAACGCCAAACTCCCGGGAGGGACACGCGTGGAGGAAAAGCCTCTCCCTGACACAAGAGCCGCCTCTTAGTTCTTTGTTGTTTTTTCCCGCCTCCTCTCAAAGAATTTTAGGATTTCAATCCCAACTACTACTGTGAGCGACATCCCCAGAATAAACATCCAGTCTAGAATATTCAACGGCACTGTTTTGAAGGCAGTGGAGAGCGGGGTGTAGATGACCAATATCTGGAGAAAGAGGGAGAGAACAACAGACAATATTATCCAACGGTTGTTGAGGACGCCACCAGAAAGGAGAGACCTCCTTTCAGACTTGCAGTTGAATGTATTTGCCATCTCAAACACCATCAGAGTTGTGAATGCCATGGTTCCTGCTTTCAGAGCAGCCTGTCCATTGTTCTCAAATCCAGGGTTGTAGAAATAATAGGCGGCTAGGGTTCCAATACCCATAATAACCCCACCAAGGATCATAATCCTTAGCATACTCCCGCTGAAGATTTTCTCTCTGGCAGATCTGGGGGGGCGTTTCATTATTCCCGCCTCCTTTGGTTCTACCCCGAGTGCCAGCGCTGGAATGCCATCTGTTATCAGGTTAACCCACAGGATCTGCACCGGGAGCAGTATTGTGAGCTTTATTGGGAACAGAATTATGCCCAAGAATATGGCCAAGACCTCTCCCAGATTTGAGGACATCAAGTATGCAATAAACTTTCGTATATTGTCGTAGATTCCTCTCCCCTCCTCTACTGCAGCCACTATTGTGGAGAAATTATCATCTGTTAACACCATACTACTTGATTCTTTTGCGACCTCAGTTCCGCTTTTCCCCATAGCCACCCCAATATCTGCTCTTTTCAGAGCTGGGGCATCATTTACCCCGTCCCCGGTCATCGCTACAATATGCCCCCTCCTCTTCAGCGCCTCGACTATTCTCAATTTATGCTCTGGATTTACTCGTGCGAATACAGAGATTCCATCCACTCTCTTCTCAAGCTCTTCATCGCTCATCTTGTCTAGGTCCACACCAGTTATTGTCTCCCCCTTTGGCAAGCCAATCTCTTCGGCGATAGCGTGAGCAGTTATCGCATGGTCCCCAGTTATCATCTTCACGTCAATCCCGGCTGTCCTGCATGTTCTGACCGCTTCTTTTACCCCCTCTCTTGGTGGGTCCATCATCCCCACCAATCCTACAAATACCAGATCCTTCTCTATCTCCTCTTTTTTCTGCTCTACCTTGTTCCTCCCTCTCTCCCCTAACTCTCTATACGCAACAGCAAGAACTCGCAACGCTTTCTTTGCCATACCATCTCCGGCCTCTAGTATTTTCTCCCTCTCGCTCCTGTTGATTCTTACGGCCTTTCCTCTCTGCAGTGTTCTGCTGCACAACTCCAAAACCACCTCAGGAGCACCCTTCATATATACAACCCTTTTATCCCCCTCTGAAACCACAACAGACATCCTCTTTCGCGTGGAATCAAATGGCACTTCTCGCACTCTTCTATAGACACTCTCTAGACGGCCCTTTTTCATCCCCACGATCCTTCCGAACGAAAGCAGGCCTAGTTCTGTCGGATCTCCCCTCTTCTCCTCTAACGAGGCATTATTGCATAAAACCACCCCCCTTCCTAACACATCAAGGCCACTTATTTCACTCAGACCCACCTCTCTGCCCTTTTCTTCCAGTATTGCCCTGTCTCCCTCCTCTCTAACCTCCACATTCCTCCCATCTATATACAGTCTCCTAACGCTCATCTCATTCTTTGTGAACGTTCCTGTCTTATCACTGCATATCACATCACAACTTCCAAGGGTTTCAACTGCCGGAAGCCTTCGTATAATCGCGTGCCTTTTGACCATCCTCTGTGTTCCGAGAGAAAGGCACATAGTAACAACTGCGGGAAGGCCCTCTGGGATTACAGCTACTGCGAGAGAAACAGACGATAAAAACATAAACATAACATTCTCCTCGTTCCATCCCTCCTTTACCACCCCTACTAAAAAAACAACAGCACATATAACTAATATCAATGTTCCGAGCTGCCTTCCAACAATAGCCAGCCTCTTCTGCAGTGGTGTCTCCTCAACCTCTGTGCTTTGTACCAGAGAGGCTATCTTCCCGATTTCTGTCCTCATTCCTGTCGCTACAACCACTGCCTTTCCTCTCCCATACACTACCACAGTCCCAGAATATACCATATTCCTTCGGTCTCCAAGAGTCAAATTTCCATGCAGTTTTCTTTCGCTCTTCTCTACTGCAGTTGACTCTCCCGTAAGTGCAGATTCATCTACCCTTAGGTCCACTGCTTCAATCACCCTCGCATCAGCAGGCACCCTGTCTCCAGCCTCCAGAATGATCACATCGCCGGGAACCACTTCCTCTACAGGAATCCTCCTCTCTCTCCCTCCCCTCAGGACCACAGCTGTTGGAGAGGAAAGCCTCTTTAGGGCTTCCAGGGACTTCTCAGCTCGATATTCCTGCACAGAACCAATAACAGCGTTCAGGATTACTATAATGAGAATCACTGAGGCGTCTATGACCTCCCCAATAGCAAATGAGACCAGCGTCGCTGCCAGTAGAACCACAATCAAGAAGTTCTTAAATTGGCTCAAAAACAGAGAAATCTTGGACCTTCCCCCCTCTTTTTGTAGCTTATTCGGACCGTACTTCTCCAGCCTCTTCCTTGCTTCGGACTCTTTAATCCCACCCCTGTCCGAGCTGAGAAGTTTGATAACCTGCTCTGCGTCTATGCTATAATACTCTCCTTCTGCTTCTCTGCGCCTCATTCTGTTTCTTCTACTTTTAGCTCTCTGAATAAAAACATTTTTATAGGACCCGCCGTTTTATTCAAGGGAGTAATCCCGGACGTCCGCACTTCGTCTCTGGACCCCCAACACAGCAGTTGCGAATTCTCAGGCGGGCGTCCATCCTATTTTATACTCTGTATCTCATTTTTAAACCACTACCTCAAATATAATGCAGAAGTTTCCTTTCATGACAAATTTAGTTTGGAATATACATGGGGGCAAGAGAAAAAAATGGTAAAGAGAACTCGTGGAAATCGCGGAGGCCATAGCCGCCAGAAACTCAGAAAACATAGGGAAAAGACAACGATAAACGATCTACTAAAGGAATTTAGTCCTGGAGACAGGGTTGTGGTGGACATAGATTCCTCGGTACAGGATGCCATGCCTCACCCTCGCTATCAGGGGAGAGAGGGTGTTGTAAAATCACAACGCGGGAGTGCGTATGAGATCTCCATAGTAGATGGGAAAAAAGAAAAAATACTCATCACAACACCAGTTCACCTGAAAAGGGTACAAAAATGACCACAAAGGAAATCTACTCGGAAGAGCCGGTTACAATCCCGGAGGTCAAGAAGTTGCTCACTGGGATATCAAAAGAGAGGGAGGAGCTGGAGTATGTCCAGCAGAAGGCGCTTGAACATGCTCAGCATACAGCAAAGACTTCTTACAAAAACGCTGTGGCTATGGTGAATGAATTAGTTTCGTTGGGTCTGACTAAAGAAAAGGCGGTGGAGATTGTAAACAGCATGCCTGTGGATAGAGACGAGCTCAGGGTCTTCTTTTCAAAAGAAAGAAAACAACCAGAGACTGAGCAAATTGACAAAATTCTGGAAGTTCTTGCAAAATATAGGTGAGGATGGAACACGAAAGAGAAGAGAAAATTCGGGAAGAGAACGCGATAGTCTTGGATTACCTACCTGAGGGTCTGACCAGCCTCCCTGTCTATAAGAGATACCCGGTCGCCCAGACAGTCGGTACCCGATATTTTGTTCTTCTGGAGGTTACGCCAAAGCAAGGGGTTGATTTTAAGGTAAGGGAAGAGGTCTATGTGGGCGATGGAGAGAGGGACAAAGTAAGGACTATAAAGAGAAGGCTGAAGTATGATGAGCTCACGGCTACTGCGAGGAGCGAACTTCCGGAGGTGGTGGAAGACATCGTTACAAAGAATGAAGAGCGGTTTGTGCAGTTCTTTAACAAGGCGGCTCCGCTAAGTCTCAAGCACCATCAACTGGAACTGCTTCCAAAGATTGGTAAGAAACACCTCTACAAGATCTTAGAGGAGCGCGATGCGAGCCCCTTTACGAGTTTTTCCGATGTTGATACCCGTATAAAGGGCCTTCCTAGCTCAAAGAAGTTGATAATCGGAAGAATACTTGAGGAGATAGAAGGGGATGTAGAACATCGCCTCTTTGTCCCTGAGTTTGGCAAGGAGAAATAGGTTTATAACAGCTAACGCTAACATCAAAATGGACCTCTCTGGAGCATATACGGCCATTGTTACCCCCTTTGACGAGAACGGGGAGCTGGATGAGGAAGGGCTAAGGCAGAACATACGGTTCCAGATAAGGGAGGGCATAGACGGGATAGTCCCAGTAGGAACCACTGGGGAATCCCCAACTCTGAGTCCAGAGGAACACGAGAGGGTGATAGACATCACTGTAGATGAGGTGAGGGGCAGGGTAAAGGTAATAGCAGGGACAGGTTCTAATAACACAAAAGAGGCGATCCGATACACCCGACATGCGAAGGAGGCAGGAGCGGATGCAGTCCTTTTGATATCCCCCTACTACAACAAACCAACGCAGGAAGGGTTGTATCAGCATTATAAAAAGATAGCGCAGGAGGTGGATATACCCCAAATAATATACAATGTCCCATCTAGAACCGGTAGAAATATTGAGGCTGAGACCACGCTCAGGCTGAGTAAGATAAAAAATATCGTGGGTGTAAAAGAGGCGAGCTGTAATCTGGAGCAGATAATGAGGATTCTGAAGAACGCTCCCAGAGATTTCTCTGTGCTGAGTGGTGAGGACAGCTGGACCTATTCCATTTTATCACTGGGTGGGATTGGTGTGATATCAGTAGCCTCAAATGTAGCCCCGCGTGGGGTCAGTGAGATGGTTCATAAATACCTCGATGGCGACGTTAGCGGGTCAAGAGAACTCCACTACAAATATCTGGATCTCTTTAAAGTGATCTTTGTGGAAACAAACCCAGGTCCCATAAAGGCTGCAATGAAGATGATGGGAATGGCAGCAGGAAGGCCCCGCCTCCCCCTCGTTGAGCCATCTCCAGAAAGCATGAAAAAGATACAATCTGTGTTAGAGAAACTAGACCTTTTGCGATAGCTCCACTCCAATGATTCCAATAGCAATATGTGGGGCCTGTGGCCGTATGGCGGGTCAGGTTTTGAGAAGGGCTGCAGAGGACAAAGACATAGATGTGGTCTCTGCTGTTGAGTCCCCTGCGAATCCAAACATCGGGAGGGATGTTGGAGAGGTTTTGGGCATAGGGCCTCTTGGGATTGATGTAGTGGGGGCAGACGGTCTTGCCTCAGAGTTGCAGAAAAAGAATCCTGCACTCTTGATAGACTTCACAAACCCAGAGGCTTGTCTCAATAATGTACGGGTTGCGACCTCAAATGGCGTTGGGGTTGTTGTTGGAACCACGGGGTTTACTCCAAAACAGTTAGCGGATTTAAGGGCCTTGATAACGCAGGGGAGAGTCGCAGGCACCATAGCCCCCAACTTTTCTGTAGCTGTCAATCTCTTCTTTAAGATGGCTGGGGACCTTTCTGCTGTGCTGCGGGATTACGATGTTGAGATAATCGAGGCACACCACAGGTTCAAGAGAGACGCCCCATCTGGAACTGCAAAAAAACTGGCCCAAATAATTGCAGAGTCACGTGATGTTGGGCTGAAGGACGTGGCTGTTTACGGCAGACATGGGGCTGGTGAGAGGAGGAGGGAAGAAATAGGAATACACTCTATAAGAGGGGGAGACATAGTGGGGGATCACACTGTGCTGTTTGCAACAATAGGGGAAAGATTGGAGATAAGACACCAAGCCCACTCCAGAGACGCCTTCGCGTACGGGTGCCTCAGGGCTGTAAAGTGGTTGGCCAAACAGGAACCTGGTTTGTACGATATGTTTGACGTTCTGGGACTGAGGAGGTAAGATGCAGATCAAATATTCAGAAAACTTGAGCAGAATACTGCCCTACCCCTTTGTGGAGATTTCAAAGAAGAAGAAGGAGCTCCTTAAAATGGGGGCTGATCTGATAGATCTGGGTATTGGAGATCCCGACTTGCCAACACCTGAGGGAATACGCGAGGCCCTGAAGCGCGCAGTTGATGAACCCTCCACACATCGCTATCCACTTGACCCAGGGCGACTGGATTTCAGGGAGGCATGGGCACGGTGGTGCAAAAAGAGGTTTGGCCTGAGGCTTGATATAGACCAGATACAGGTTCTAATAGGTTCAAAGGAGGGGTTGTGCAATATCGCGCGTGCCTTTTTGAATCCCGGAGATAAGGCATTAGTCCCTGATCCAGCCTACCCGGGCTACGCTAATGGGGGCGTTGTGCTCTCGGGCGGGATTCCAGTAAAAATGCCGCTAACAAAGGAAAATAACTTTCTGGTGGATCTAGGGGGGATAGACCCCAGCGATGCAAAAGATGCAAAATTAATGTACATAAACTATCCCAACAACCCCACAGGCGCAGTAGCAGATGCAGATTTCTATGGAGAGGTTGTGGACTTTGCAGAGGATAACAATATTATCGTGATCAGCGACAATGCCTATAGTGAGATAACCTTTGACGGATACAAGGCTCCCTCTCTCCTTGAAATAGATGGTGCCGATGAGGTTGGAATTGAGATACACTCGTTTTCAAAAACCTACAACATGACCGGCTGGAGGCTGGGTGTTGCCTATGGAAACCAACTTGTCATAGACGGGCTCAGGAGGGTGAAGGAAAACATAGATTCTGGAGTATTTGAGGCAATACAACTGGCAGGTCTCTACGCGCTCGAACACTACTCTGAGCCACCCTCTCTCAAGGAATATGATAAAAGGCTGGAAGCCATGGTGGAGGCATTTAAAGATGCAGGAATCTCTGTGGAAAAGCCCAAGGCGACCTTCTATATATGGGCAGAGGTGCCCCGCGGAGAAACCTCCCAGAGCTTTGTTTCTAAGGTCCTTGAAAAGGCACATGTAGTCCTAACCCCCGGAACAGCTTTTGGAGAGTACGGGGAGGGATACTTCAGAGCCTCTATAACCTCCTCTACAGAGAGAATAAGGGAAGCGGCTGACCGAATCAGGGATATGAACCTCTAGGATTAACCACAAGAGCCATATCCATCATCTCTGTGAACAGAATTATTCTGTTTTTTGTCTTCACCAGCCCATAAGAGAGCTCTGGGTTTTCCCTTAGCGTCTCCATTCTTACTCTCACTCTCCCTGTCGCGTTTTTCACTGCCTGTGCTATCTCTTTACATCTCACCGGCAGTACCACCTCCAGCTCCTCCTCTGCCTCTCTGATCGCTCTTAGCACCTCTTCCTTGACCCTGTCTAGATTCTCCTTGGTGTTTTTTACAAATCTTGCCTCCCTGAACTCGTGAACTAAAAATAACATCTCATCCGGTATCTTTTCCAACATTTTTTCCCAAAACTCCCAATGCGTGTACAGGGAATCAAGCGTGTCCAGTAAGAGTTTTATTCTGCTCCTAACTACCACTCCTGCTCTTGTTATTTTGTAATTTCCGTCTTCCCTCTCAATAAGGCGAAGAAATTGGAGATCCTTGGCTTTGGATGAGGTGTTTGGGGCATTGGCTCCGACCACCCGCCTCAAGTCAGACAAGCGCATTGGTGTGTCTAGGGCTTCAAGTATCCTTAAACGAAGCCTCGAGGATACCAAGAATCGCAGTTTGTCGTGGTGCTGTGAGGAGGCGACCATTTTTATTTATAAGGTGATATTTCTATTTATAAGTAAAACTATTAAAATTATAAGTTAAAAATATTTAAATATTCTTCAGTAAACATACCATGGGAAAGGCACGACGAGACTCGCTGGAAATCTGCAAGGCCATTTTGTCCTCCCTTTCTACTCCCAAGACCATAAACGAGGTTGCAGGATCTATTGGTGCTGGGTGGGGCACAACAAAGAGGTGTTTGGATTTTCTGGAACAAATCGGATATATAACGATGCTGGTGGGACCGCCTCGCCCTGTATACAAAAGAAGCAGCATAATAAAAATACCGGAACAATTTATTAACGACCTTCGCATAATTATAAAAAAGAAGGGCTCTAGGCATTACAGCCTTGAAGATTGTGTAAACGACGCCCTCTGGGATTTTATCCACAAAGAAAAGCACATAAGGAGGTATTAGAGTGTCCCTCAACCGCGTATCCTCGGGAATCAAGGAGCTTGATAAGATGATAGGAGGGGGATTTCCAGAGGGGGATATTATCCTTTATTCAGGCCCACCGGGGACAGGGAAGACAATAGCGTGTCTTCATTTCATTGTCGATGGTCTAAAAAAGGGGGAGAACTGCATCTACATATCAAGTGAGGAGACCAGAGGGAAAATACTTGAACATGCAAAACTTCTAGGCCTTGACTTTGACGGTGCCATCAAAAAAAGAAAATTGGAAATCTTTCAGGTAGAGGACATAGCGTTCCAGGATCCCCTGGGGAGGAGGAGCAAACTACCCCGGGAGCCGGAGCAGCGCATGGAGCGTCTAACAGCTACAATTCGCAGATGGATGGAAAAATACAACGGAAAAAGGCTTGTTGTGGACTCCCTCATGGCTTACGCTATCAATGAGCCACTTAACCAGAAGGCCTTGCTCAATAGCGAGATGTTTCGGGAGTTGGATTCCCTCGGAATGACCACTATCCTAGTCTCTGAACTCCCAGCCGGCACGCCTGCGTATAGCCAAGACGGAATAACCGAGATCATGGCTGACGGTATAATCCTTTTTGGGCACGAAATCAAGGGAGGAAGGGGATATAAAACCCTTGAGGTGGTCAAAATGAGAGACACCAAGGTAACTGATGAGATAAGGTACTTTGACATTGCAACAGGGGGCATTAGATTTATAAAATCTTGATCACCTCTCTCCATATGCATCTTTCTGCGCGTGGGGTGTATGGGAAATGAACGCAATAGAGTTTGTAAAAATGCAGGGGACTGGCAACGATTTCATCTTGATAGATGCCAGAAGGGCAAGAATAAGCAATCCAAGCAAACTTGCAGTAGACTTATGCAGGAGGCATTTCTCTGTAGGCGCAGATGGTTTACTCCTGGTTCTGGATTCCAATGTTGCAGACTACAAGATGCGCATATTTAACCCAGACGGTTCTGAGGCTGAGATGTGTGGGAATGGGATAAGGTGCTTTGCCCGTTATCTACAGCAGGAGGAGGGGGTCGGTGGCGTTATCACAGTGGAGACAAGGGCAGGGATCATAAGGCCTAAGATAGGGAAGGATATCACGGTTGATATGGGGAAGCCCGTGCCCGGGGAGTCGCGCAATCTGGATATAAATGGAGACAAGATCACGGTGACAGAGGTCTCTATGGGGAACCCCCATGCAGTAGTGTTTGTTGAGGATGTAAAAAATTATCCAGTGGAGCAGGTCGGGCGGGAGATAGAAAACCACCCCTCCTTCCCGAACAGGACAAATGTGGAGTTCGTAGCAGCAGGAAAGAGGGAACTGAATGTGCGTGTCTGGGAGAGGGGAGTCGGAGAGACGCTGGCTTGCGGGACAGGAGCATGTGCTGCTCTTGTTGCTTCTGTTTTGAACGGCAGGAGCGCGGAGAGGGCAAGGGTAAATCTTCCCGGCGGGAGCCTTACCGTAGAGTGGAGAGACCATGTATTCTTGAGCGGCCCTGCCGAGAGGGTCTTCGACGGCGTTATAAGATGGAGGTAAAAGGAAACAAGTTGTATCTTGGAGGAGTATCCGCAGATGATCTAGCTGAGGGGTACGGCACGCCCCTCTATGTTTATGAAGAGGAGAAGATTCGAGAGCAGTATAGAAAACTCTTTGAGTCTCTAAGCTGGCCAAAGAAAAGGATCCTCTATGCCTGCAAGGCCAACACAAACATTGCTGTCATGCAGATTCTAAAAGAGGAGGGATGCGGGATAGACGCTGTGAGCCCTGGAGAGGTTTTCATAGCCCTAAAGGCGGGGTTCAAGCCAGAGGATATTCTATTCACCGGAAATAGCGTCAGAGACGACGAGATGGATTATGTTGTGAAAAAGGGGGTTTTGGTGAATATAGACTCGCTAGACCAGCTGGAGAGGTATGGCAAGATGTTCCCTGGTACGGAAATATCAATCAGGATAAACCCGGATGTGGGGGCGGGGTACCATAGCCATATAATAACGGGAGGTCCTGAGAGCAAATTCGGCATATACTACGACAGGGTGGAAGAGATAAAGAAAATTAGCGATAGGTACAACCTGGAGATAATCGGGGTCCATAGCCACATAGGATCTGGAATCCTGAATATAGAGGATTACATAAAAGCCATGAAGGTGGTGATAAAGACTGCCAGGGATTTCAAGAACCTTGAATTCGTAGATTTCGGCGGCGGGATAGGGATACCATACAAACCAGATGAAAGGGAAATAGATATAAGAGGGTTTGGAGAGAGGGCAAGTCAGCTCTTCTCCGAGTTCTGCAGAGAATATGGAAAGGAGCTTAGACTCATGTTAGAGCCAGGCAAGTATCTTGTCGGGCAGGCAGGTTTTCTTCTTACGCGCGTGAACACATTGAAAGAAACACCTAAATACAGGTTTGTTGGGACAGACACCGGGTTTAACCACCTAATACGTCCTATCCTGTATGGAGCATACCATGAGATAATCAATGGTTCAAACGTAGATGATGCCAAGGTTTCAGTGGTTATTGCCGGCAATGTATGCGAATCCGGGGAGGTTTTAACACGAGATGAGAAGGGTCCTGTAGAGAGGAGAATAAGCAGGGTACGAAATGGCGATATCTTAGTTATATGCAATGCAGGAGCATATGGTTTTTCTCAGGCCTCCACCTACAACTCCCGCCCACTACCAGCTGAAGTTCTCGTAAAAAACGGAAAGCCCAAACTCATCAGAAAGCGCGGAAGAATTGAAGACCTTCTCAAGGACCAGATCTACTAGCACTCCTGGCTATCATACTCCTCCCACTTCTTGTGACTATCTGCATAGTCCTTTGCAGCTTTTAGCGCAGAAGCAGCAGCCCCGAAAATGGCTAGTTTGTAGTAGAGAGGAAGCTTCTTGAGAGCCTCTAAAGTCACACCAGTGAAAAGTTTTCCTGTTCTTACAGCAAGAGCAGCCGCTGTTTTTCCGATAACCTTACCGGTGGCAATCAAGACGTCAGGGAAAGTTGTTATTTCTTTACTAATTGTGATACTTTTTACATCAATTATCTTCCCAGACTCATCATATATCCACTCTATCCCCTCTAATTTTCCTTCTGTCCAATGTTTCCAAATATTGCTCCCCCTATATGTCACACTCTCAATCCCCCCCGTTTTCTTCAAGTTTTCAGAAAACTTTAGTCCTTTGGTTCCCCCTTTGCTCCATGGGGTTTTACTTGCGTCTTTTCCCCATATGGGCTTCCCCTTTCCTCCTGCTTCTCCTAAACTTGCGCCGGTGGAAGTC
>JAOZPI010000046.1 GCA_029932835.1 archaeon
TCCGGGTATACCCAAGAAGGGCTGAGATACCAATCACAAAGGAAATCGTGAGAGAGAAGGTACGCAAGGGGGAGGTTTTTCCTCCCAAAACCACACGTCACCTCTATCCGTATCAAAAAAAGCACTTTGACATACCCTTGTCAAAATTTGAGGATTCTTGAGTCTTTTGGTTTCTCCCTGCCCAAAACCTAGTTAATTTCAATCCGATCCCCATCCTGCAGAACGTGTTCTTTTCCAACTCGTTGTCCCGGATATTTGACGCTTTTTCCCCATACTTTTGCAAATCTGAATCCCCTCACAAGCTCCGAGTGTATCCTTCTAGCGGCATCAATAACCCTGGATCCTACTGGGAGGACCAAGGGTTCCTCATCCGCTGTCGTATAAATCCGCATAACCCCGCAAATCTTCCAGATAAGATCTTTTATACCCTCCAGGTTTGTTCCATCTTTCACAGATATTGTGATTGTTGGGAGGTTATATTCCCCCTCTATTCTCTTCTTTAGTCTCTTGGCACCCTCTGGGTCCAGATCTAGCTTGTTTATTACGGCAAATCCCCTCTTCCACACCACCCTTTTATCTACTGCGTCCACAAACTCCTCCAGTGATATGCGGTGGTTTATCCTGATATCCGCATTTATAATGCCGAAGTCCCTACAGGTTCTCACGGCTTCGTTCTTGTCAAAGGTGAGGAGGTGGAACCCGAGTATATTTACCCCGCCACTCCCCCTCTTATAAACCTTCACATCTGGCCTTCTTTTGTTGATCCTAATTCCCGCCATTTCAAATTCGTGCATCAATTTGTTTAACCTTTCCAATGGCTTGTCGTCCATGGAGAGGAAAAAGGCGATCACATCCGCATTTCTTATTATGCTTAGGAACCTTCGCCCCATGCCCTTCCCTCTTGCTGCCCCACTTATGAGCCCCGGCAGGTCAACAATCTGGATTCCAACCCCCTTGACCTCCAACATACCCACGTTTGGTTCTACTGTAGTAAATGCATAGTCCGCTACCCTTGCTTCAGCGTTTGTAATAACCCGCAGCAGGCTGGACTTCCCCGCATTCGGGAATCCTGCTAGGACAACCTGCGCTGCCCCTTGCTTTTTTACACTCACTTCTCTCCCACCACCCCTCTCCGCTCTCTTCTCTAAACCCTCACGTAAGAGAGCCAACCTTCGTTTGAGTACCCCTCGTTCTCTCTCAGTTCCCTTATGCTTTGGAATACTGGATAGATACTCCTCCAGATACCTAATCCTTTCCTGGTCTGTCTTTGCACTCTCATATTTCTTGTACGCTTCCATGGTCCTGGAGGGAAGATTTGGCATTTTTACTGAATTTGAGCTACTTATTTACCTTTTTTTGTTAAAAATACCCAATACCTCCCCTTCAAGAATAAACTCTCACATTGGATTTCTCTGGTCTTAGTCTCTCCCAGAAAAAATCCTAAAAAATTAATATTATTTATTAAGCCTTTTTAATTAACTTTCTCAAAAAACATCTTTTTTAAAACATATCTTTATTTAACTCTTTAATCAAATATTCTTTAGATAAAATTTTTTAAAAAAATTTCTTTTTATCATAAATTATTAAATAAAGGTTTTTAAAGCCTCTCCCATAACTATATCGGGGTGGAAAATGGAAGACTTGTTAAAGTTCTTTCTTCAGGATAAACCAGCAGGAGTTCTTTTGGCTATGTCTAAGAATGAAAAGAGCTACCCTGCTGATATTTCTAAGTCTCTTGCTGCAACTTATTCCCACATTGTACGCGTAATACAGAAGCTAGAAAGATACGGACTTGTGGAGAGCGAGAAGGAGGGAAGGACGAAGTATATACGCCTTACTGATCTGGGACAGCAGGTTGCCCATCACTTGGAGGGGCTGGAGATGACTTTGAAAAATATACACCATGAGGACAAATCTAATGAAAAAGTCGCCGAAAAACTCGAGACTCAAGATACTAGTGAATCTACCGCAGAGGGCGGGGTAAATGACGAAAAAACCTCTGAAAAATAGCTATTCCCTATATAAAAACCTCAGAAATCTGAGGTTCCTCCTCATCAATATCACTACCAAATCTAAATCGAGCCTAAGATGGGAATTAATCCCCTGTTTTGCCTCTATAATGGGGGGTATTCGAGCTATATATATAAAAACCTCAGAAATCTGAGGTACTACCTATTTGGAGCTCTATAAGATATATCTCCTTTACATCAAAAAGCTGAGGCACTAAAATGTACGACTGGCATAAGGCTTATGAGGCTGCCGACCTTCAGGACCTGATAGAACTCTTTATAGATTCCAAGCTGCGTCGTGAGGCAGCGCTTCATATAATGCTCATGCTGATAGAGCACCCAAATTCGCGACGCGGCGCTGTAATTGACTCCCTAAAAGACCTTGGTTATTCCAAGGCAACAACAGAAAGGACACTCTTGGATCTAGAACGAGTGGGTCTTATCTCCAGTGAGGGCAAATACTTAAAAACAGGCCGCTATAGGCCCAATTTCTCCCGTTTTTCATCAGCATTAGCTCGACTTTCTCGCACCGCTAAAAAGGTAGAACAAAAATACTCAGATAAACAAATTTATCTAAAAGATTTTGATTAATAAAAACTTTTATAAAAGATTTCTTCTAATGAGTTTATTTTCAAAAAATTAATTTAAAAGATCTTTAAGATAAATTCTTTTTAAAAAGATGTTTTTTATAGTAATATTTCTGAAAATTTCCCAAAAATCTAAAAATTTCAAAATTTGCAGACCTGCGCCCCTGGCAAAACCCGCCCCTTGGGCGCAGTATCTATAATGTGAGATATGCCCCTTTAGCGTCGTATACCCTGGGGTATAAATCAATTTTATTTACATAGATGCAAATAATCAAAAATGGAAAAGGAACTCTGCTTTCTGACGGTGATAGGGCGGGACCGAAAGGGCATAATTGCGCGCATCTCAGATATACTCTACAAAGATAACATAAATATTGAGGATGTAGAGATGAAAGTGATGGAGGGATACTTCGTTATGAGCATGTTTGTTGATGTGAGTAATGCAAATGTCAGTATGGACAAACTCCGGGAGCAGATGGACGAGGTAGAAAGGGAGATGAACCTAAAGATACAGCTTCAGCATGAGGACATATTCAAGGCGATGCACAGGATATAAAAATGACCTACAGCCTTGAGGAGGTGTACGAAACTGTGCGGATGACCCTCCAAGAGAACTTCGACATCCGCACTGTGACTCTGGGTATCAATCTAAAAGATTGTGTGGATTCTAACATTCGCACCTTTAGGGACAACATCTACAATCGCATTACCCCCTATGCCAAGCGTCTGGTGTCCGCTGCTGATGAGATAGAAAAAAAGTATGGAATCCCGATAATAAACAAGCGAATCTCAGTTACTCCCATTGGGATAATATCCGAGGGTCTTGATCAGGGCGATATCCTGGCTATAGCTCAGACACTCGATGATGCAGCTAGGGACGCTGAGATAGACTTCATAGGCGGCTATGGCTCTTTAGTGCAAAAGGGGATGACAGTGGGAGACAAAAAGCTGATCTCCTCCCTTCCAGAGGCTCTGTCCTCCACAAAGCGGGTTTGTTCGTTTGTGAATCTTGCATCAAGCCAGGCTGGAATGAACATGGACGCTATTCTCCTTATGGGTCACACAATTAAAGAGATCTCTAAAAGGACAGAAAGGGGTGTCGGGTGTGCTCGCCTTGTTGTCTTTGCCAATGCCCCGGAAGACAATCCCTTTATGGCTGGTGCGTTTCACGGTATTGGGGAGCCAGATTTTTCTCTTAATGTGGGGATAAGCGGCCCAGGAGTGATCCGATCTGTTGTTGAAAAAAACCCGGACTGCGATATAACTTCTCTCTCTGAGATCATAAAGAAGACAGCATTTAAGATCACACGAGCTGGAGAGCTAATAGGCAAAGAGTTAGCTTCTTCCCTTGGGGTGCCTTTTGGTATAGTGGACCTCTCTCTTGCCTCTACTACAGCTGTGGGCGACTCTGTAGCTCGGATCATTGAGGCTATGGGTATTGAAAGGATAGGGGCTCATGGCTCTACGGCAGCTCTTGCCCTTTTGGTGGATGCTGTAAAAAAGGGAGGAGCCATGGCTTCAGACCATGTTGGAGGTCTGAGCGGGACCTTTATACCTGTAACAGAGGATAAGGCGATGGCAGAGGCTGTGAGGGATGGAGCCCTCTCGCTTGAGAAACTGGAGGCGATGACCGCTGTTTGCTCTGTGGGATTGGATATGTTCCTTGTCCCGGGTTCTACAAAGGCGGAGACTATTTCAGCTATAATAGCAGATGAGCTCTCTATAGGGGTTGTCAACAACAAGACAACAGGGGTTAGAATCATCCCCGTGCCTGGTGCAAAGCCTGGAGATTGGGTAGACTTTGGAGGTCTTTTGGGAGGTGGCCCGGTGATGCGCCTCAGCGGCTTCTCTTCTTCCCCCTTTATTACGAGGGGTGGCCGCTTCCCAAACACTATTACAAATCTTAGGAACTAAGTCCCTCTCTCTACGCGTTTCTCAAGGCCAGCCACGACTGTGGATGCCCTCATCTTAATCCCTGACTTTTATCTCTACTATTTTTCCTTTTAGTAGAATTAAAACCTTTAAGCTTCTCCTTTGAGTTTTATCCCAAAACGCTATAAATATCTGTGGCTCTCCACCCTCTTCTCAAAAGGGAAATAAGGATGAGGAGGTACCAGGAAGACATAATAGCTTCTGCTCTTGATAAGAACACGCTTGTTGTCCTTCCTACAGGGCTTGGTAAGACAATCATCGCTCTCTTTCTCACAATCCACCGCCTCTACAAGTTTCCTGGCTCAAAGGCCCTCATCCTCGCTCCAACCAAGCCATTGGTCCAACAGCACCTGAAAACCTTTATGGATAGCATTTCCCTCCCTCCAGAGGAGTTCGCTCTCCTCACAGGAGAAGAAAAGCCCCTCTCCAGAAAGCGCTTGTGGGGGGAAGGGAGAATAATCCTGGCCACTCCACAGACAATAGAAAATGACCTCATAACAGGAAATATAGACCTCCACAACCTTTGCCTCATAGTCTTCGACGAAGCACATCGAGCTGTAGGTTCTTATCCCTATACCTTTATAGCCAAGAGGTATCTTGAAGAGTCTTCCCACCCCCTTATCTTGGCTCTGACCGCCTCTCCTGGCCATAGCAGTGAGCGCATAGGCAGCATCATGAAGGCGCTTTACATTCAAAACTTGGAAGTGCGTTCGGACCATGACTGGGATGTGCGGCCCTATGTGGAAAAGATGAAAATAGACTGGATCCATGTGGAGTTACCTGAGAAATTTTCCCGTCTTCGGTCTCTCCTTCTCTCTGCTCTTCAGGCATACCTCAAGGCTCTGAGGGCAGCAGGATATCTTACTGGAAAAAATGCTCGCACTCTGGGGAAAAGAGAGCTTCTAGAGCTTCAGTCTCAACTTCGCAGGGATATGGCCTCTGGTCTCTCTGTGGGGGAGGATATCTCCAACCTCGCTGCTCTCTTAAAGATTTTCCATGCTCTGGAACTCTTGGAAACACAGGGAATCACCTCCCTTTTGGAATATCTTAATAGGATGAAGACGCAAAAGAGCAGGGCTGTGAAGATGCTTCTTCACAGAGAGGATATACGAAATGCAATAGGGCTTGTTAGCATACTGCACCATCAGGGCGTAGAGCATCCAAAGTTAGATACACTCAGGGAGCTAATCCAAGAGCAGATTCGCGAAAAAACCGACTCCAAGGTGATAGTCTTTACGCAATACCGGGACACTGTGGAGAAGATACTCTCTCTTCTCAATTCGCAGGGACCTGTAAGAGCGCGCAGACTTATTGGCCAGGCCACCAAAGGGAAGCAAAGGGGGATGACACAAAGGGAGCAAAAGAGCATTTTGGAAGAATTCAACAGAGGGATGTTCAACGTTCTTGTTGCTACTGCGGTTGGTGAGGAGGGCTTGGACATAGAGGAGGTGGATCTTGTTATCTTTTACGAGCCGATCCCAAGCGAGATTAGGACCATACAGCGCAGGGGAAGAACCGCAAGGAAAAAGCCTGGGAGGCTGGCTGTTTTGATAACGAAGGGAACGAGAGATGAAGTATACTTCTGGTCTGCCTTTCACAAGGAGCGCAGGATGAAGGCCGCTCTTAGGGAATTGAAAAAGGGCAAGGCGTTTCCTATGGAAGCTCCGCATGTTTCTGATTCACCAGATCTTTCCCCATCCGTCACCCTAAAGGATTTTATGCACGAGACCAAAACTAATGAGGAAAGAGATGACAGGGCTATGCTTCACATATATGTAGACCACCGAGAACGGAGCAGTGGGATTGCAAAACTCTTGAGCGACATTGGAGTAGGGGTGAGTGTCAAACAACTTCCAGTTGCAGATTTCTTGGTTAGTGAGAGTGTGGCTGTGGAGAGAAAGACGGCCTCAGATTTCTTGCAGTCTATAGTAGACGGTCGTCTCCTCGCACAGATGCGAGAGCTTTCCAGAAACTTTGAAAAGCCCATACTTGTCATAGAGGGGGATATAGAGTCTCTGTACACAGAGAGGGACATACACCCAAACGCTGTCCGAGGTGCGCTTGCCTCAATAGCTATTGACTTTGGCATTCCACTGGTCTATACAAGGGACCCTAGGGACACTGCTTCTTTCTTATACATACTCGCCAAAAGAGAACAGGAATCCGAGAAGCGGGAGATACCACTTCGAGGAGAAA
>JAOZPI010000047.1 GCA_029932835.1 archaeon
AGACAAAAAGGGGAATAATGTCTTCTTTGATCCCGATGACCCCTATAAACTTTCTGATATAGCGAGGAGTTTTATAGCAGGCCAGCTAGAGAATGTTAGAGGAATCTCAGCAGTCATAGCCCCGACTGTTAACTCCTACAAGCGTCTTGTCCCCGGGTATGAGGCCCCAGTTTACATCTGTTGGGGGCAGAGAAACCGTAGCGCTCTTATACGCGTCCCGCGTTATTCTCCTGGAAGGGAAAAGGCTACGAGGTGCGAGCTTCGGTGTCCGGACCCGTCTAGCAATCCATATCTGGCATTTGCTGTTATGCTGAGGGCAGGCCTGGATGGGATAAAAAGAAAGCTGGAGCCTCCAGAGCCGGTGGAGGAGGATGTTTATGAATTTGATGATGCCAAACTAAAGAAGTATTATATCAATGTCCTTCCCACCTCCCTCGGAGAGGCCCTTGATGAGATGGAAAAGAGCAGGGTTTCCCAGGAGGCCTTGGGGCCGCATTCCTACAATTGCTTTATCAAGAGCAAGAGAGCAGAGTGGGAGGCGTTCAGAATGGCAGTTACTGATTGGGAGCTTAGGAGGTACTTCGAGACCCTCTAGGCTCCGCTCCTTTATTTTCTTCGCTCTGCTTCCTTTTTAGCCAAGGCTGCCATCAACAGAAAAACAAAAGAAAAAGAAATTAAAAACAGGAGGCAAGAAGCCACAAAAAGTGAAAATCTACCTCCTCAGCTTCACATTCTCAGCCTTTTTTCCGCGATCTCCTTCAACAGGGTCAAAGGTTACCGGATCTCCATCCTTGATGTAGGACCCAGATTCTATGGCTGTATGATGGACAAAATAGTCGTTTCCGTCTTCTCCCTCAATAAAGCCATAGCCCTTCTTTCCGTTGAACCACTTTACATTTCCTTCCATTTTATAACTCTCAGAAACCCGCAGGTTTCTGCGTTGCTTTAGTAGGGCAATCTATAAAAAGACCTTTTTTATCTAAATTGTATCTAAATCAAATCAAAAACTCAAGAGAAAGTTAACATCCCGTGAGATTCAACGATGAAACCAAACCCCCTCCCCTTGTTTCTTTTCCTTCTGCACGTGCTGCTTCTATCTATCCCTTCTCTGTCAGATGTTGGCGTGGTTGTGACTTATCCAAGTGGGGAGGTGCATACAGAGTGCGTGCATGTCCCTGATGGCGTGAGCGGAGAGCGCGTTCTGAATCTCACATCTCTCTCGATTACCTGGTCAGAGGCGGGAGAATTTGGGAGGGCCTTGTGTAGAATAGGCAGCATTGGGGATCCGCCATCTGGTAGCTCCTGTGCGTGGGGGAATAACTACTGGGCTTTTTATCTCTCTATTAACGGCTCTAAGTGGAGTTACTCCCCGGTAGGCTTCTCTGGTGGGGGTTGTTGG
This sequence comes from archaeon, assembly GCA_029932835.1. Classification (GTDB taxonomy): domain Archaea; phylum Altiarchaeota; class Altiarchaeia; order JAFGQM01; family JAFGQM01; genus JAOZPI01. The sequence continues at coordinate 1,400 of JAOZPI010000047.1, forward strand.
AATCGGGATTTTTCCTCCTTTGCCGGACACTACTGCTCTAATGATGGGGATGTGATTGGTCTTGCTTATGGTCCGTATGGGACAAAACCAACGTTCATAGAATATCAGAAGATCTGCCATTCTCTCCTCCCCTCTACTATCCGCTCTACGATCTTCAATATTCTTATGCGTTTTGTTGGACTTGCTCCTCTTTTTAATTCAATGCCATTAAACTAATATGTCTCGGTTCTCTATAAACGACTCAATCCGCAATATAAACTGGCGGGGTATTGCTCTAGAAATTGCTGGCTTTCTCCTAGTATTTATTATGTTTCTTTTGGTGTCTGGGGCCTTTCATTAGGGTATTTTCTGCATTATTTCACTGTCCCTCTTTCATTTACATTCCTAATACTCTGGCCAGGCATCCTCCCCTATAAGGGGAACAAATACACACCCCCCAAGGCTCACCTCCCTGAAGCCCCCTTTACCATCCCTCTTTGTTACAACCAACTCCTGATAAAAGTGTCTTCCACCAATCGGAGCTACAATAACTCCAGAAGGCTTTAATTGTTCCTTCCATGCCCTCGGAATCTTGGGGGCTGCCGCTGTGCATATGATACGGTCATAGGGGGCCTCCTCAGGATACCCCCGACTCCCATCCCCATGAACCACCCTCACATTCTGATATCCTGCCTTCTCTAGGTTCATCTTGGCAAACGCCACCAGCTCTGGAACTCTCTCAATGCTTATGACATTATCCTCCCCCACAATTTCGGCGATCAGGGCTGCGTTATACCCAGACCCACTCCCTATCTCAAGAACCTTCATTCCCCTTTTCAGATCGGCAGCCTCCAGCATCTCAGCAACTATAGATGGGGCGGAGATTGTCTGAGCTCCTGGAATTGAAAGGGGGATATCATAATAAGCCATCCCCTTCTCATCTTCTGGTACAAAATTTTCCCTATCTACCTGCATAAAGGCCTTTTCTACTGAGAGGCTTTTTATGTATGACCCCTTTATAAGGTGTTCCATAAGGTCTTCTTTGTTCATCTCTGGTGCCAAATTTCCGTGTCTAAGAGCAGCGTCAATTTTAAGAATAGCGATATAAAAGTGGTCTGTAGGATACAGTGTAAAGAGAAAGAGAGGGGAGCTGTTGCCAGACTCCCAAGCCCAACCCGTGAGTATATTTGCTATTAATCCTATAAAAATATACCCCTTTTTATTGTTCTAAAAAGCATTCTTCTTATAATATCTTTTTGTATTGTCCTCCTCCTTTTATTTACTTACTCTCTCAAAATAGGGAAATCGATTGTACAGGATGCCCGAGCAATCAGATATTGATTATGTTGCCCAAGAAGAGGGCGTGGATGCCTCTAAGCTGGCTAATTTAGTTAGAGCTGGTCGTGCTGTTGTAGTAAGGAACCTGCGCAGATCAATAAAGCCCCTTGGGATTGGAGAGGGGCTCAGAACCAAGGTGAATGCAAACGTAGGGCTAAGCCCACGGGCCTCAACCCCAGAGAAAGAGGTGAAAAAGGCTCTCGTGGCTCTCAAGCACGGGGCTGATACTATAATGGATCTAAGCACAGGGCCATATCTCAAGAAAACTCTTAGTGCGATTCTAAGGCATATAGATGCCCCCATAGGCACGGTTCCTGTGTATCAGGCCTTTGGTGAGCGGGGCTTTGATATGACAAGCGATAGTATTTTTAGGGTTATTGAGGATCAGTGCAAGAAAGGGGTTGACTTTATAACTGTTCATTGTGGGATAAAAAGAGAATATGCCAAGAAACTAAGGGGGTGTGATAGGTTAATTCCAATTACAAGCAAGGGTGGAGCTGCCCTTGCAGCCTGGATGCTACGAACTGGGGAGGAAAACCCGCTTTATGCAGACTATGACCACCTCCTTGATATAGCGCGTGAGTACAATGTTGTTCTAAGCCTCGGTGATGCTCTCAGGCCGGCAGCTCTTCATGATGCCGGAGACTTCTTCCAGATGGCAGAACTAAAAACTCTCGGGGAGCTAACAAAGCGCTCGAGGGAGCGTGGGGTTCAGGTTATCGTAGAGGGTCCGGGTCACATGCCACTTGATATGATAGAAAAGCACGTTCGGGAGCAGAAGAAGATTTGTGGTGGAGCCCCATATTATGTTCTCGGTCCGCTTGTTACAGACACCGCTTTGGGGTATGATCATATATCCGGGGCTATAGGTGGGGCAATAGCGGCTGCAAGTGGAGTGGACTTTCTGTGTTATGTGACTCCGTCTGAGCATTATTCCCTCCCAGGTGAAGATGATGTAAAGAGGGGCGTGATAGCGTCCAAGATAGCTGCCCACGCGGGCGATATCGTAAAGCTTGGCAAGAGAGGGGAGGACGATACGATAAGCGAGGCGCGTTCTCACCTTGACTGGCATACCATGGCTAGGTACGCTATGGATGAAGCTACCAAACAGCGTGTTCTGGAGATTGCTGATAGTGAGCCCTGCACTATGTGTGGGGACCTATGTGCGATGAAGATCTCGCAGAGCTTTGTGGTTAGTAAAAAGAAACGATGAGCAAGAAGCTTGTCTTCTCCTTGGCTCCTGATTTAGACAGGAGAGTGGCTTCCATAGTTCGGACGTTAGGGTGGAAGCATGCTGATTTAAAGCATATTGTATGCATGCGTTCTACTGGAGCGAAAACACGGGCGATAGCGCGTATATGGGGGCTCCCCAGAATATGGCAGATAGCACTATACCTAAAGCCCTATTATGTGATAGAGGTAATCTCTGAGCGATTTGACAAGATGGACGAAGAGGATCAGGACAAGACTTTGATTCATGAGCTCCTCCACATCCCCAAAACATTTAGCGGTGCGCTGGTCCCACATGAGTGTTTTGGGAGGAGTATTGACACGAAGAGGGTAAATGAGATATACCGCATCTATGAGGAATCTCTAAGGCACGCTCGGGGAGGGCCTCTATAGATCCTATAGGCCCTGTTCTATCCTCTTCTTGATGATCTTCCCTCTTGGTTCCTTCTCGCACCAAATTTGGGCCTGAAAAGCGTAAATTTCCGTGTCAGTGTCCATCCACGCATCTGGGGGGAGGCCCGCTTTGTAGCATGTTTGTATTATGAACTCCTCTTCATCCCATCCCTGCTCTACTGGGACCTGTGGTAGCAGCAATCCAGAGGTTAGTCCCCTCCGTACAATAAGCCCGTCTCTCCCCACCCTTATCCTGCTTAGGTATTCACTCGGATCCCCGACTCTTAGTGGCTTTGGTGGGGTTAATATTGATACCTCTACCACAATTTTGTCAAGCTCTTTCTCTGTGACTGGAAGAAATCTTGGGTCTCTCGAAGCTGCTGATATTGCAGAGTCAATCAAGGCATCTATGAGGGGAGCTACAGGCTCTGGGAATCCGATACACCCTCTCAGCTTATGGTCAGGATGGGTCTCGAGTGTCACAAAAACCCCCCTGTTCTCTTTGAAAACTCTGGGCACCTCCCTCGGCTCGTATCTCTCTCTCCTTGAGACAAACACGTCTACGCTCCTCCTGGCAATACGGACTGCTTCTCTTCCGTCTGCATCAGTTAGTCTCTCTGCCATCTTCTTGTGCAGGCACCCCGGATTTTTTGTAACCCTCTGGCTATTCCCCTCCTAAGATCTTGTCTATATAATCATAAGCTTCTCCTGGCTCAAAGCAATATTGCACGGTATTAAACCCTGCTTTCAATTCCTCCACCTCTTTCTTCACACCCTTCGGGTCCTTCCCATCTATTACCTGTTTTATAAACTCCCCTATCTGGTCCATCTCTCCCTCCTTCATCCCAAGCCTTGTTATCTCTTGTGTCCCAAGCCTTATCCCAGACGGGTTGTCTGGATTGTCATCCCATGGTAACATCTGTTTACTGGCTATAAGATTCGCTCTCTCCATATCCTCTACGACCTTTTTACCTCCCCCGTATTCCCTTACATCGATCAGGACCTGATGGGACCTTGTAAATCCGTTCTTTTCTCCAAGCACCTTTATCCCCTCCCCATACAGGGCTGCTGCTAGAGTCTTTGCATTTTTCACGATCTGCCTTGCGTAGGACTCCCCAAACTCTAGCATCTCAGCGGCGGCTATGGCCTTTCCTGCGACGTGGTGGAGGTGGTGATTGCTTATAAGTCGCGGAAATGTGGCCATTTTTAGGCGCTTTTTCGCTTCGTCGTCCAATTCATTGTTGTAAAGGATCATCCCCCCCTGCGGCCCGGGAAAGGTTTTATGACTGGAGAAGGTTACAACATCACACCCCTGCTTCAGCGGGTTTGGGAATACATTCCCAGCTATCAACCCTGCAACATGAGCTCCATCATACATCATCTTTGCTCCAACTTCATTGCACGCTTCCCTTAATCCCTCTACTGGGTGTGGGAACAGATAGACTGAACCAGCCACAATAACAAGCTTCGGCCTTGTATTCACTATCATCTTTTTGGCAGCTTCCTCATCTATATTCATCTCCTCTGTATCAAACGGGAGATAAACCGATTTCAGCCCCAGGACACCGGCGGCAGCAATATTCGTTTGGGTTATATGGGCTCCATTTGCGAGAGACAGGCTCATTATTGTATCCCCATAATCCGTAAGGCCTAAGAGGGCTGCCAGATTCGCAACAGCGCCGGATATGGGTGTCAGATCCGCAAAATCCGATCCAAAAAGTCGCTTTACAAGATCTTGCCCGATGATCTCAATTTCGTCGAACATCCAAGCCCCTTGGTAGTACCTTTTCCCTGGCCAACCCTCTGCGTATCTGCTCTCAAAGTCACTTACAAGTGCTGCCTTAACAGCTGGGCTGACAATGTTTTCACTAGCTATCATATTTATGCAGTTTTTCCTCCACTTCGTGCTTCTCCTCATCCAATACTTTACTTTTTCGTATGCCTCTTTTGTTCCCTTTGGAACATCCCCCTTTACATCCTCGTTTGTCATGATGGAATTTAACAGATCATCCTAAAAAAGTCTTTGTCTTATCAACTTTATATGCCTAATCGTTCAATATTTCTCTCTAAAATGTTTTTGAGAGAGGAATGCGGTGTTTTTGGCGTATTTGGGAGGTCAAACTGCGCGTATGATATCTACCAAGGCTTGTTCTCTCTCCAGCACAGAGGGCAGGAATCCTGCGGTATTGCCACTGCCTATAACGGAGATATATCTGTAGTGAAGGGCATGGGGATGGTTAGTCATGTGTTCAATGAAAATAACCTCA
>JAOZPI010000048.1 GCA_029932835.1 archaeon
CGAGAATTCACAAAGACCAACGCCTGTCCCCCCGCCCCTATTGTCTGCAGCGCCTCATCAAACATCTTGTTTTTGCCAACCACAACCCTTTGAACCAGCCTTACAGGTCTCCAGCTAGACTCCAAAACCTCTGCAGAGAGCCATTTCCCCAGATCCTGACTATTTCCAATTGTAGCTGACAATCCAATCACCTGCACCTCAGGGAACATCTTTCTGAGGCGGGATATCAGCACCTCGTATGTTGGGCCCCTGTCTGTAGTGATGAGGTGGATTTCATCCACTACCAACAGCCTCAAATCGCGAAACCAGTTGGGCCTGGAACGAAGGATGGAGTCGCACTTCTCAGCTGTAGCAATGACTATATCGGCAGTGTTCCTTGAGGGTATGTGCTTAGCGTCCAGATCGCCTATTTCCACATCCACCCTGAAGCCAAGGCGCTCCCACTTCCTGAACTCCTGATATTTCTCCATAGCTATGGCGCGCAATGGAACTATATAGAGCACCTGCCCACCGGACTGCACAGCCCTCAGAGAGACCAGCTCTGCTATGAGGGTCTTTCCAGAAGCGGTTGGGGTGGAGATCAGCATAGATCTCCCCTTGAGCACCCCCCTCTTTATCGCCTCCTCCTGTGGAGGGAAGAGCGTAGAAATACCGGCTTCTTTCAGTATCGCCTCAACCCCAGTACCAAAGCCAAGCCCTGTTATTTTCACAGCTTTTATTTGTATCTCCTCCAATTAAAGCCAAGATGAAAACGCCTGCGATTATAGTGAATTTTAAGACATACAGAGAGGCCACAGGAAAGGCGGGGCTGGAGTTAGCAAAGATTTGCGACCGAGTCTCCAAGGAGAGGGGAGTGGAAATCGTAGTGTGCCCACAGCTGTCTGATGCACAAAGGGTGAGAGAGAGCGTCGAGATACCGGTATTCGCACAACACGTTGATGCGATAACGCCGGGAAGCCATACTGGGTGGATCCTCCCAGAGGCCATATCTGAGATAGGCCTGGATGGTTCCCTGATAAACCACTCGGAGCATCGGATAGAGAGAGAAGGGATCAGGGATCTGGTAAAGACCCTAAGGAGGCTGAGGCTAACATCGGTTGTGTGCAGCAGGGATGTAAAGGAAACTGGAGAACTGTCTGCGCTCAGTCCCGATTATATGGCTATAGAGCCACCAGAGCTCATAGGATCCGGGGTTTCTGTATCCACCGCACGGCCGGAGGTGATTAAAGGAGCAGTTGAGGTGAGCAGCGTTCCGGTCTTGTGCGGAGCGGGCATAACAAGGGGAATAGATGTCAAAAAGGCTCTGGAGCTCGGAGCCAAGGGTGTCCTGCTCGCTTCCGGGGTGGTAAAGTCAAAGACGCCGGAGAAGGTCCTGGAGGAGCTGGCAAATTACGCTCTCTCTGTGTAGGTTTTTATTCTATGTCCCCTTAACCCGAAGATGATAGATATGAGAGGACTCCTCTCCTTTCACCTGCTTTGGCTGTTGAGAGGGGGAGAGAAGTGCGGATATGAGATACTGGATGAGCTAGAAAAGAGAAGGGGGGAGAGACCGAGCCCTGGAACAGTATACCCTGCATTAGGGAGGCTGGTTAAAAGCGGGCTGGTGAATAAGAGGAGGGAGGGGAAGAGGGTTATCTACAGCATCACAGACTCCGGAAGGAGAGAGTTCAAAAAGGCTGTCGCATACTTTCAGAAGATATACGGGGAGGTCCTGAGGGAGGGGGAGGAGGCCCGTGATATGGATGATCTGGGGATAGGGTACATATAATGGAAACAGAAGACAGGGTGCTGAGGGCTGCGCTGGAGAGGAAGAGGAGGGAGTTGGAGAGGAAAAGGGGCGAGGAGGAGCTGAGGAACCTGGATTATGTGACGCGGAAGTACTACCTAGACGAGGAGGCCAGGGAATGGCTCGGCAGGGCGATCGGTGTTCTGTTCAGAGACTACCCAAAGATGGGGCTGGAGATGAGGAGGAGGGTGGTGGAGGAGCTGGCAGGAGAGATAACGAGAAGTGGACCCCCGAGGGAGAGACTGGAGAATGTGGTGAGGGATGCTGTGAACCGGTGCGGGGGCGGTTAGACAGCTCAAAGCGTTTTTCTTTTATTAGCTTCTATATTACCCGCGATTTTCTGAAAATGCTACTCAAAAAGACAATTGTAGGGGGAACGTTTGATAACTTCCACAAGGGCCATAGGGATCTGCTGCAGATTGCCTTTGACCTGAGCGACTACGTGGTCATCGGGATAACCAGCGACCAGTTTGCGCAGAGGTTTAGAACTGAGGAGGTTGAGTCATTCAAGACAAGAAGCGGAGTGGTGAGGCACGTGTGCAACGAGTTTGGGAAGGAGTTCAAGATTATAGAGATAAACGACTTTTACGGCCCCTCAACCACAGATCCGGAGTTGGTGGCAATCGTGGTGAGCGAGGAGACCTCCCTCAGAGCAAAGGAAATAAACGCGGTGCGGATGAAGAAGGGGCTAAAGAAACTTATTATTGTGGAGGTGCCGTTCACACTAGCGGAGGATGGGCTTCCCATAAGCAGTGAGAGGATAAGGAGGGGGGAGATAGACAAGGAGGGAAACCTAGCCTAAGATGAAAATTCTGATATTCACCGATATGCACGGAGACCGCAGGGCTGTGGACGTGGCTAGAGCTATCGCAGAGAAGGATGATATAGACATGATAGCTTATCTGGGTGATTTTTCAGAGAGAATAAGCGATGTGAAGCAGAACATAGAGGATGCAGAGTATATGATAGGAAGGCTGGGAGATGTGGCTGAGGTGAAGGCCCTCTTTGGGAATTGCGACACTCCGGAGCTGCGGGATTTTTTGGAGGAGCAGGGGGTTTCTCTTCACAACAAGGCCCTCTTGAACGAGAACACTGCAATTGTGGGATGGGGAGGGAGCCACCCGACGCCGTTTCACACACCAAGCGAATTTAGCGAGGCAGAGATTGAAGAAGCACTGAGAGAGCTCATGGACGATGTGGCGAAGAAGGGGGCGGAAAAGATGGTCCTGCTCACGCACGAACCGCCTGCGAGGACGGAGGCAGACAAACTCCCGGGAGGGCATGTGGGGAGCGAGGCGCTTAGGAGCATAGTGGAGGAGTACCAGCCAAATCTCCATGTGTGCGGCCATATACACGAGAGAAAGTCCAGAGACAAGGTAAAGGGCACAGACGTGATAAACGTGGGGCCGGCGTTTAATGGGCACTTTCTAAGCGTTGATACGGACAAGGACATAAGAACGGAAGAGATAAACATATAAGATGGTCATTGTGAGGGACGGAGAACACGAGAGTCCGTTTGTAAGGGAGATGCTGGTGGAGTCCCTGACACGAGCGGGGATGAAACCCTGGCAGGCTCATTCTACAGCAAGGGAGATTGAGGAGGAGCTGGAGAAGAGGGGGGAGATAGAGATCTCAGAGCTCTGGGAGATGACATACGACCACCTGCGCTCCATAGACAAGACAATAGCAGAGCGATACAACGCATGGAGAGAGATAAAGGGGGGCGAGAACGAACCGCTTATTATCCTGCTGGGGGGAGGGACAGGCGTTGGAACAACCACTGTTGGGACGGAGCTGGCCCACCGCATGGGGATAAAAAACACCATAGCCACGGATTCTGTCAGGGAGGTGATAAGGAGGGTTGTATCAGAGGAGCTCCTTCCAGCGCTGCACGCATCCTCTTATGACGCCCACAAACACATAAACCTGCCGATATCAAAGGATCGCGTTATCTCTGGGTTTGAGCTGCAAGTGGCAGCTGTAAGTGTTGGGATAGAGGCTATTGTGGAGAGGGCGATGAAAGAAGGGACACCCACCCTTATAGAGGGGCTCCATATAGTTCCGGGCTTTTTGAAAAGGGAGCTGTTGGAGAAGGAAAATGTGATGATGTTCGTCCTGCATGTCAAAGACGAGAAGAAACACAGGGATCAGCTGTACAGCAGGGCCTTTGAAACGAAGTTCAAGCGAGGAGTGGACAGGTACATGGAAAACTTCAAGTCCATAAGAAGGATACAGGAGTACATAAAGAAAAAGGCAGAAGAGCTTAGGGTTCCGGTGATAGAGAACATAGACGTGGAGGAGTGCATCACCGACCTTATGGACCGCATACTCAAGGAAGTGGTAAAGAGCAGGAGATGAAGAAGAGCGTCATAAGGGGGAAACCCCACGAGGATGTCCTCTCCGGAGATCGGGTCATCGTTGAGGAGCAAACGAGGGCAAACCAGCTCTACGAGAGGTCCTTCGGAGAGATGAAAAGGGGAAAACTGTATTTGAACCTCTATGAAGCACTCCTTCTCGCAGAGGAGGGGAAGATTGGGATAGGGGAGAGTGTCCTGAGGAAGAGGGGAAAGGAGCTGAACGAGGGGTTTGAGATGAAGTATGAGGTCTTTAGGGACCTAAGGGCCACAAGGGGGCTGGTCGTTAAGTCTGGAATCAAATTCGGATGTGATTTTGTTGTATACGCGCGCGGCAAGAAGCCAGGGAAGTCCCACTCCAGGTGGATGCTCCACGTGGTTCCAGAGTCCGCAAGGCTCGACTACGCAGAGATAACGAGGGCAGCCAGGCTGGCAACCAATGTGAAGAAGAGGATGCTCTTTGCGAGCGTGACGGAGAGAGGGCCTGTTTATTACGAGGTTTCCAGGGCAAAACTATAAGATTTTTATACTCTTTCTTTTTTATTTCCCTCTATGAAACCCCGGAGGAAAAAGGAGCAGGAAGACGAGATTATGAAGGAGCTCTTTGAGGATCCGGACGAGGAGTACATGGAGGGGAAGAAGCAGGAGGAGGAGGCAGAGGAGGACATATACGCCACGGACGAATTTGATATTTACGACGACGGAGTTGCTGAGTGACGACTTCGCAGCTCGCCCATTACCTCCTTCAGATCAACCCCGGTGTCAGCAAGGAGGACGAGGAGATGATAGAGCAGATCAGACACCTCCCATACTAACGAATCCTTCCCGTTCCGCACGTTCCCCTTCTCCATAGCCTCAATAATCTCCTCCAGCTCTTCCCTCAGCTTTCTTGTTATCATTTCCCTATTACCTAGGAGTTTATTTGTGTATGATCCAGGCCTTGGGTTTTTCCTCCTCTCCAGGATGGTCTGCCACACCTCCTCCAGGATATCTGTATCCATGTTTATATAATGGGAGAGGTTTTAAAAGAGAGCATTTTTATTTAACCTGACTTGAAGATACTATGGAAGACGACATCAACACCCTCTACGAAGAGGTCTGGATAAACCGGGAAAACATAGAAGCCCTGCTGCGAGTTCTGGTAAAAAAAGGCATAATAACCAAAAAGGAGCTTGAAAGGGAAGGCAAAGAGATTGAGAAGGAACTGGAAAAGTTGAGATGAGGCTGCTGTTGAAGCTGAAGTGTAGGGGAAACTTCAGCTACGATCCAAGTTATTATGCAAAGGTCCAAGGGTTTATATACAAGTCCATACAACCCATTTATCCGCAGCTTCATGACCTCCCGGGAAGCAAGTTCTTTTGTTTTAGCAATATATACCCTGTGGGTATAAACAATGGAGTCCTCTCCTCGTTTAAAGAAGGGGAGACAAAATACCTTCTAGTTTCAAGTCCTGATTCAGTGTTCATAAAGGCTCTAAGAGAGATGATACCTGAGACTGTCAATATAGGAGAGTATAGCTTTGATGTTATTGAAAAAAAGATGATAGATCCAAAGATTAAGAAGGGGGATATTTTAAGAGCCAAAACACCTATTGTGATCAGGATACCCAAGCATAGATATGGGGAGTATGGTATAAAAAGCGAGAAGGGATATGTGTATTGGAGACCTGAGTATGATTTCCGAGCATTTGTAAAACAGATTGAGGATAACCTGATAAAGAAATACAAGGCGTTTTATGGGGAGGAGATTGAAAGAGAGAGCATATTTGAGATTTACAAGTATGGGAAAAGTGTGAGCGTTCCTCTGGTGATAAACGGGAGGAAGGTTCAGATTATCGGGAGCCTCTGGGATTTCTCTTTTTCCTATTTAACCCCCTCCCAGCGCCGCTTACTCAACTTGTCTCTTTCAACAGGCCTCGGCGAAAAAAACTCCCTCGGATTTGGTTTTGTTAATCTGGAGAGAAATTTTTAAGAGGGAAAGTTCTAAGTAGAGTTATTCTGACTAATAATGGAACAAAATACGACTTCTCAAAGTGAAAAAAATAGGAATCTTGAATTTACAGGAAACTGGTTTATCGATGCAGGTATCTTAGGGTTTGTGAATTTGATGGAAGAAGTTTATGGAGAAGTTTGGAAAGAAGAATGGAAAAATGAAAACCAAAATGAACCTGATTGGAAGTTTGATTTTTTGGATTATTTGAATGAAAAAATTGATGAGAAGGAAGATTTAGTTTATTATGGGTATTTTCCGTTTGGGTATTTTGTCAAATGGTTAAGATATCGAGGTTACAAAACAAATGAAACAATAATTAACGATTTT
>JAOZPI010000049.1 GCA_029932835.1 archaeon
AGCAACAGATGCTGCGATGAGGTTGGTGGAAAAGGGAGTTCCGTGGAGGGACGCGTACATAAGAATTGGAAGGAATCTAAAGGGTCTGAAGAGGGAGGATCCAGTCAGGAATATACAGAATAAGAAACATATAGGGGCTACTGGAAATCTAAATTTGGGAGCGCTTGAGAAGGGGATAAAGAAGAGGAGGGCAGAAGTAGGAAGGAGGGAGGCTGCGTTCAAGAAGCATATTGAGAAGCTGATGGAGCTATAGCGGAAGGTTTTTAAGCCTTTATTTTCAAGTTAGGAGATATCTTCATTAGTGTTGATTGGCTTGACATATAATGGCTGAGGGGGATATAACAAAGACTGTTAGCGGATTTATGAAGGAATTGGGGAAGCTGGCACGAGGAGCCATAGCAGCGTTTCTCATCTTCGTTCTTTTTATATTCGTGGTTGGGGAGCTGTACGCACTATATATGGTGAGATTAAACAACTCCACTGCGCTGTGGGGACCAGTAATCCTGCTGATGGCGATTCTGTTTGTTAAAGCAGTAGAATAGAGGACATGAGTCTTAGAAAGCTTAGAAGAAAATCCGAGAGAAGGAAGAAAAATATTATTGCAATAGGTTTGATCGTTGCAATAGCTCTGAGTGTTGTTATAATAGAGGTTATTATATGGAGCAACCGTAGTTATTCAGGGCAGGTATGGGATATAAATTCCTCAGCGAACACGTCCCTGAACACAACCCCACAAAATACGACAGAAAACGGAAGTACTGAAAACCAGAACCTCACGGAGGAGAAAAAGCCGGACCTGAGGGTGGTGGGAATATCTGTTAATACGAGTGATGTTATTGTTGGTGAAAACATAAGTGTTTCTGTGGATGTGAAAAATGCAGGAGAGGTAAATGTGAGCGAGGTAGAGGTGGTTGTGTCAGCGGGGAGCATAGTCCTCTACAATGATACAATAAATTTGAGCGCTGGAGAGGAGAAAGAAATTTCCTGCCAATGGGAGACCTCTGAAGTTGGGGATTACGAGATAGAAGCGAGAGTGGATGCAGGGGATGTGGTAGATGAAAAAAATGAGGATAATAACAGAGACAGCGTTGGGGTTGTGGTAAAAAAGCAGATTGTAGAGGACGTAAGCGATGAATTTGAAAGGAAGAGCTTTGATATATTAAGCGGCGAGGCATGGTACTCCGATCGGTTCAGTATAGCTCCGGAGGGAGGACCGGGATACACCTACTTTGAGATAACGCGAGATTCCACCCATGTGTACTATTTAGATGTAGCAATAGCTGGCTTCAGAACCAAGAAGGTTGGAAATGTAGCAAGTGTGGAGATTCCGGATGGGAGTATAGGAGGGTGGAACGGGAGACAATGTTTGAAGAAGAAACAGAGCGCGGATACGTGTATATGGAACGGTCCCCTGATAATTCTAAACCTTGAATTCAGCGGACACTACTTGAAGGTGAGGGATGTCAATGGAAATGAGGATAAAGCGTCAGCATCGGACAGCAGGATAAAGGAGGTTGAACTGGATGGAATCAGGGTGGCAGAGTGGCCGGAAGAGCTGATAACGTTCAGAAGCGCGAACGGTCCAAAACCAGACTATTTGGTTCCGGTGGATTTTGAGGAGGTTGTGGGGAACCAGATATATATTTATCCAATGCGATGGAATCCGACAACCCACAAAGCAAGGGTTACAACATGGATCAGGTTCAAGATAACCACTGATTAGACTCAGGCTCCATAGAGCTTTGAGAAACCCATATGGTTTGCGATTATTGGAAGCAGGTCCAGCCCCCGGATTCTGTGCAGTCCTCCAGAGGAGCAGGACCTCTCCCCGAAGGCCTTAACACTATCCGTCCGTATTCCAGGGCCCGACATGACAAGAGGCACCGGCTCATATGAATGCTTTTTGAGTTCACATGGTGTGGTGTGGTCTGCGGTTACTACAAGCAGGCCATCAAATCCAAGAAGCTTGCCTATGGCGGCGTCCATCTTCTCTATCATCTCCCTCTTCAGTTCCGGATTTCCGTCTTCACCTGCAGAATCTGTAGCCTTCATGTGAACGAAGACAAGGTCGTAATCCCCGATAATTTCCATTGCCTTTTTGGTTTTTGCCATAAAGTCAGAGTCGTACTTGCCAGTTGCTCCAGGAACGTTGATCACATTCATTCCAAGGAAGGCTCCAATACCCTTATATAGCCCCCCACCAGCAATACACGCTGACTTCATGTGGTACCTCTCCTCTATAGTTGGAACCGGAACGTAAGTTCCCGCACCCCTAAATAGTATAATATTCGCGGGCAACTTCCCCTCTTTTATCCTTTTTTTGTTTATGTCCAAATCGCGCCACTTTTCATACGAAATTTTGGTTAATTTGTTCAGGACCTCTGCCGTTCTTTTGGCTTCTTGAGAATTATCAAGTGGCTTTACTTTCTGAACAGGGACACCAAGCTTCTTTATATCATTTGGGCTTACTTTGTCACTTAGTCCCTTGCCCCTGAGCACCAAAACCGCCCTGTACCAAGAGCTCGGCTTTAGGATTACCTTTACGCCATCTATCTCCATTCCGTCAATCACTTTGCATAAGTCCTTTGTGCTCTCTATTCTCCCAGCCCGCCTATCCTTTATAATCAGGTTTTCATCCACGGTTCCGGCATTTGCTCTAAAGGCAATATCCCCGTGCTCTAGTTTTAATCCAGCGCCGCATGCCTCGATAGGACCCCTGCCATGGTAGTGCTTGTGAGGATCAAGACCGAAGAGGGAAAGGTGGGCAGTATCACTTCCCGGAGTTATTCCAGGAGCCACAGTGTCCATAATTCCGCATATTCCTCGTGAGGCCAGCTCGTCCAGATTTGGCGTGAAGGCTGCCTCTAGTGGGGTCTTGTCTCCGAATTTCCTTATCGGTCTGTCGCCCAAGCCGTCGATAACAACAAGGATTGCCTTCATACTAAGATTTAGGATAAGCATAATAAAAAGATTTTTATACAGAGAGACTATATTATGGTGTATTTTATAAGTGTAAAATAGAGGAGAAAATGCCAAGGGATATCAAGGTTGCGATAATAGGTGTGGGAAATTGCGCCTCCTCGCTGGTGCAGGGGGTTGAGTATTATAAGGATGTAGATGGAAGTGACGAACTGGTTCCTGGTCTTATGCACAACGTCCTCGGAGGATACAGAATAGGGGATATAAAATTTGTGTCTGCCATAGATGTGGACTCAAAGAAGATTGGGAAGGACTTGAGCGAGGCGATATTTACCGAACCAAACTGCACGAAAAAATTCAGCGATGTTCCAAATCTGGGGGTGGAGGTGAAGAAGGGACCGGTCCTCGATGGAGTTGCGGAAACTACGAAGGAGAAGTTCAGCGTGGATCCAAGTCAGAAGCCTGTGGACGTAAAGAGAGAGCTCATAGAGAGCGGAGCAGAGGTTTGTATTCTGTACCTTCCGGTTGGGTCAGAGGAGGCCGTCAGATACTACGCACAACAGTGCATGGAGGCAGGAGTAGCCCTCATAAATGCCATTCCTGTTTTTATACAAAACGAGAAGAAGCTTATGGAGGGATTTGAAAAAAAGGGGATCCCAGTTATAGGAAGTGATATAAAGTCTCAAGTAGGTGCAACTATTGTCCACCGGGTCTTGACCAAGCTCTTTTCAGACAGGGGAGTGAAACTGGATCACACATACCAGCTGAATGTGGGGGGGAACACAGACTTCCTGAATATGCTGGAGAGGACAAGGCTGAAGAGCAAAAAGATAAGCAAGACCCAATCTGTTCAATCACAACTCCCCACACCGTTGCCGCCAGAGGATATCCACGTGGGTCCATCTGATTATGTCCCATGGCTCAAGGACAACAAACTTTGCTTTATTCGCATGGAGGGGAGAAAATTTGGGGACATCCCAATAGAGCTAGAGCTGAGGTTGTCTGTAGAAGACTCTCCGAATTCAGCCGGGGTTATGGTTGACGCTATAAGGTGCTCCAAGCTCGGGCTAGATCGAGGAATTGGAGGGATGTTGATATCTCCGTCTGCGTATTTTATGAAATCCCCGCCGATCCAGTATCCGGACTCTGTGGCGAGGGAGATGGTGGAAGAGTTCATAAGGGGGGAAAGGGAGAGGTAAAATGCTCAAAGGTAACGCGGAGGGCCTTAGCACGCAAGTGGGGCTCCTATTTTCACGGGTGGGCATCAGCCCAAATACGTGGACTGTTCTGTCCATCCTGCCCGCAGTGGCCGGATTTGTGGCACTGGTCTATGGCTGGCTCCTAGTGGGGGCAGTGCTCTTCATGGTGGCAGGATTTATAGACATGGTGGATGGGGCAGTAGCCAGGGTGAGGGGCTCTGCAACAAACCTTGGAGCATTTATAGATGGAATTATGGATAGATATGTGGAGATATTGCTCTATATGGGGATTTTGGTGTTTTTGGAGAGAAATGTCGTGTTTCAGCTTTTGATCCCCCACGCATACTGGATCTCCCTCCTTATATTCGGATCTTTCATGACGTCCTTCTCAAAGGCCTATGCAGACCACCGCAAAGTGCTCAGCGATGAAAGGATAAAAGAGATGGGGGGACTTGTAGAGAGAGCGGAGCGTCTGTTGTTTTTATATGCGGGGATGCTGCTTGGGTGTGTTAATTATGTTTTTTTGGTATATATGGTGGGGGTTGTGGCGGTTTTGGCAAACCTCACCGCGCTCCAAAGGATAGTCTTCGCCATTAAAAACAGGGGATAAGGATCAGATATACCCAATGCCGAACTCGTCCTTGTAGTCGTCAAGCCTTTTTTGCCCCTTTTTCTTGAAGGTGGGAAAGCCTACCAATTCGCTTGCCACTTCCTCAAGGTCCTCGGCCTCTCCCTCTTCTTCTTTCTTTTCCTCTTCCTCACTAACAGGTTCCTCCTTTTTCTGGTTTAGACCTACCAGGGCAGGGCGATTATATAAAGGCCCGGGAATTTGAATCTCCTCTTGTGCCCCCTCTGCTGCCCTTTGGTCTTGCCGATCCTGCTTGTTAAAGAAATCGGAAACAGAAGTTCCTGCTATCTCTTCTGGGAGCTCAACCCCCTGTATCATCGGGAGCTCAGAAAGGGCGGAAATCATGAGAACAGATACCCGGCTGTTGTTGGTTACTATCCACTTTATTTCCTCTGGGTCTAACCTGTCCCTCAATACGGATGCTATCCTCTTCATCTCATCAATTGACAGCTCAGACGGCAGGGATACAAGGATCAAGGTTTTTATCACACTATTTCTTTCTGCGTACTTCTCAATACCCAAAACCGCCTCGCGGACGCCCTCTTCAACCGCAGGCGATTCTCCTCCTGTTAAGACAAAAAAGAAATCGCCATAAAAGAAGTGCAAGAGTTCCTCCATTGACATGACCATAGGCCCGAGTGCTTGAATAGAGTACACAATGTGTCGTATGAGGAGGGAGATGAGGTGGTTTGTCTTGTTGAATACGCTCAACATTGGCATTTCCGGGCGCCTTTTGAGATTATTATCAACGATTATCACGCCGTCTGCTCGCTCCTTCATCTGTGTTATCCCCTCCTCTATGCCATCTTCGTGGCCCCTTGGCCTCTTTAGCGGATATATAGCCACCACAATCGTGAAGATGTTCATATCCAAAGAGAGATCGAGAATAAACCTGCTGAGTATCGCTCCTGTTTTGCCCCCCAGCCCACAGATCAGCAGAATCATGTCTTTGCCCTCAAGAACAGAACGGAGGTTCTCCATTTCGTGGCTGAACGCCTCGCGCAGCTCTTTGGGTGAGGAGTGCGTGGAGAGTGTATCCCCGACCCTCACGGCCGTGATTGCGGGGGGGAGGGAAGAAAGCTCTTTCCCATCTGTATCCACTGCCACAAGGTCAGCCGGAAGGTCAGGAGAGAGGCTCCTAACTACCCTGCATCCTGCTCCACCAATTCCAACAACCGCCACCCTCATTGGGCCTTTCATCTTATGGCTATTTACACATAGCTTGGGCCTAAAACCGTCGGCCTTGAGGTCTCTTCAAGATACTTCTCATAGGCCTTCACATCAAGATCGCTTATTGATGGGTGTATTTCCTCAAGAGCCTTCGTGAAATGCCTCTGGGATATCCTTGCTTTTCCCTCCTCCATTGCGATATAAGCAGCCTCGCGGCACACTGCCTCAATATCTGCACCAGTGTAGCCCTCTGTGAGGGAAACAAGCTTATTGAAATCCACTCCCTTAACAGGCATGTTGCGAGTGTGGACCTTGAAGATGGATAAACGCTCGGTAGGACCTGGGGGAGGAACAAGGATTGTCTTATCGAACCTTCCGGGGCGAAGTATCGCCGGGTCCACCAGGTCCGGTCTGTTTGTAGCAGCCAAAACTATGACATTTTCCAGCCTTTCTATGCCGTCCATCTCA
>JAOZPI010000050.1:0-3467 GCA_029932835.1 archaeon
TCTTGGATACAGAGGAGAAAAAATAAACTCCCTGATAGCGAGAATGTCTGGATTGAAAGATGGCTCAAAAAAATAGAAAAATCCACAAAAAGCGTGGGACTAGGACTTGCGGATATGGGAATGCCCAAAAACATAGAGGAGCAGGCTCAAGAGGAGGGAGGGGGATGGCTGGTTCTGGAAAGCACAAACAGATAAAGATGAATATCCTCGGGATAAAATTTGGGAAGAAGGGATTCAAAAGACATCCCGTGCGTGAAAAGCCCCGTGTGATCAACATATCAGAAATAACCAAAAACCTGGATCTCTGGCTCTCGCTTGGGGTGGCTCAGAAAGACAAAAAGGGCTACACCCTGCACCTCTCAAAACTTGGATATGAGAAACTCTTGGGTAATGGCACCCTTAAAGACTCCCTGAAGATATATATACCCTCCTCCTCAAAAACAGCCAAGGAGAAGGTCAAAAAAGCAGGTGGTGAGATAATAGAAGATGGCGTCCATTCTGTATAAGCTGGAGCCTATCTATAGGCATTTTCCGGAGATAACCCCCCCTACAGGGCATGTTCCCTTCAAAAGAAAATTAATGTGGACAGGGATAGTCCTTGTGCTCTTCTTTGTTATGGGCCAGATCACCCCTATTGGTGCAGCTCCTGTGGATCAGAGCAAATTGGGGATGATACAGATCGTCTTTGCCTCCAAGATGGGTTCTCTCATGTCCATAGGAATCGGTCCAATAGTCACTGCGTCTATAATTCTCCAGCTTCTTGTTGGAGCGAAAATGATAAATCTGGACCTGCACACATCTGATGATAGGGCGGTCTTTCAGGGAACACAGAAACTCCTTGTGGTTTTGATCTCCCTCTTTGAGGCGTCTGCATTTGTAAGCATGGGTGCTATCCCTGTAGAGTCACCTGGCTGGGTTATACCTGTGGCCCTTCAGATAGCTTTCGCCTCTATACTTCTCATGTTCCTGGATGAGATCGTATCCAAGTGGGGGATTGGGAGCGGAATCGGCCTATTTATAGCAGCCGGTGTGTCGCAGACTATAGTCGCCAGGTCCTTGAGTATTGTGCCCACGGGTCCTGGGTCTTATGCTGGTGCTATACCCTCCTTCCTCTCTCAGCTCTCACAGGGCCAGCTTAATCTTGTTATTCTCTGGCCCATCGCCATGACGGTTCTGATATTCGTAGCAGTCGCATATTTTGAGTCTCTAAAGGTTGAAATTCCCCTCTCCTACGGCCGGTTTGGTATAGGGGCTCGCTATCCACTTAAATTTTTCTACACATCTAATATTCCAGTGATTTTGGCCTCTGCGGTTCTTGCTAATGTGGTCCTATTTGCTGGATTATTTGCAGGAATGGGTTTCCCTATTCTTGGGCAGGTTGATGCCAATGGCCAGATTATTAGAAACCTTGAGAATGGGGGGCTGGGTTATCTAATGACACTTGGCGATCTCAATGGTGTTTTGAGCCCCCACCGTATAACTGAGTTTGGAGGGAACCCTGTTCTTATCCTTCATCTCTTTGTCTATACCCTTGTTTTCATATTATTATGTGTTCTGTTTGGTGTCTTTTGGGTGAGTATGAGTGGAATGGATCCAGACACTGTCTCAGAGCAAATGGAGACCTCTGGTCTGCATATACCTGGATTCAGGGCTGATAGGCGTGTTATTAAAAGGGTCTTAGAGCGTTATATACCTCAGCTTACTGTGGTATCTGCGGTTGCTGTCGGTCTTCTGGCAGTAATTGCAAACCTCACAGGGGCCTTCGGCACAGGAACCGGAATACTGCTGACAGTAGGTATCCTCTATCGCATGTATGAAGAAATAAAGAAGGAGCAGATGAATGAACTAAATCCAGCCCTGAGGAAGTTGATGGGCGGAGAAAAATAAAGAGGGATAAAAATGTTATGCATAGTGCTTGGAATACCGGGAGTTGGGAAGACAACTGTTTTGGATGCACTGTCTGAAATTGTGGCCATAAAAAGGCTAAACTTTGGAGATTATATGTTCAAAGAGGCAGAAAATAGGGGCCTAGTGACCAACCGAGATGAGATGCGAAAGCTCCCCAGACAACTTCAAATAGAGCTTCAAGAGACAGCTGCTCGCCACATTCACGAGGACTCCACAGTAGGGAACGTGGTTGTGGACACGCATGCCTCTATAAAGACTCCACAGGGATACATGCCCGGCCTCCCAGAACAGGTCCTCAGGGCGTTAAATCCAGACGCGTTTGTCCTTATTGAGTGTGACCCGCAAGACATCTACAATAGGCGCAATCGGGATTCGAGCAGGTCCAGGGACCCTGATTCAGTTAAGGACATTGAAGAGCACCAAATGATGAACCGTGCATTCTCAGCAGTCTACGCTGATCTCACAAATTCCACAGTTTTAATCGTAAGGAACGAGGAGGGCAAGGTGAAAGAGACTGCCGAGACGATCTCAAAAATATTCAAATGAGCTGGGAATTTTTGATACCTGGTCTGGCCACAGGGCTTATATTTATCAGCCTCTTCATAGAGTTACTTCTCCATGATCGAAACAAGGCAAAGGAAATAGAGTTCGCTATAATACGGAAGCAGAGAGAGGTTAAAAAGTACCAAAAAGAGGGGAACACCAAGGCCATGATGAAAGCCAATAAGGAGCTAATGTCGCTAATGGGAGCGAACTTCAAACTCAGGATGAGGACAACACTTATCTCCCTCCCCCTCTTTCTGATCTTCTTTTGGCTTTTCAGTGGAACGCTGGCCGTCGCCCCTATATACGCGGACTCTCCGCAACAACTGGGAGTTCTGCTTCATAATCTTGGAACTGCACAACACGAAGCCACGGTTTCCTTCGTCTCAGACGAAATAGCTGTAGCAGGCAACTCCACACTTACAACTCAACTGGATGAGAAGGGGGATCCGGGAGACACCCAAACTCTCTGGTGGAATGTGACCGCACCAGCAGGGAAGCATACCTATACCATCCTTCTCTCTATGCAAAACCAATCCGATAATGTCTCCTACACCATTAAGTTTGTCCCAGGGTCTTCTCTATTCGCTGATTTCACCCCCTCCCCTCCCTCCACCCTCTTTGACGGCTCTGTTGAGATCCGACCTCTTTATAAACCCGTAGAGATAAACCTCTTCGGAATTCGTGTAGGTTGGTTTATATACTATCTAGCGACATTTTTCATCCTTTCGCTTTTGTTGTCTCCGGTCAAAAATAAGGTCTTATGGGGACACTGGAAAGGAGTAAAGCATCTAGAGAAACTGGATAGGGAGAAAAATGAAACAGCAAAAGAGTAAAAAGGGAACACGGATAATCAAGAGAAGGTCTCCAACAGGGAGGACCATTATTAGATATGAGAAGAAGAAGCCGAAGCATCCCACATGTGCGAGATGTGGTGCTAAACTCCCTGGGGTGCCGAGGGACGTCCCAAGTAAAATCCGGAGGATATCTCGTTCTAAGAGAACTGTTTCGAGGAA
>JAOZPI010000050.1:3477-6348 GCA_029932835.1 archaeon
CGGTGTGTCGTCGCACTAGAGAAATACAAACTCCGAATGGAGAGCGGAGAGGAAGTACGACGGGATTTGACAATAGAAAAATTCTTGCCACGGGGCTGGTATAGTTCTGTAAAACAGAGCTTAAAAGAGAGGGAAAAACAAAAAGAATCCAGAGAAGGAAGACTAGACAAGGGCTCCTTAAAGACAGAAAAGTCTGGGGTCTCAGAAGAAAAAGCCTCCAAAGCAAAACGCTCCGGAGCCAAGAAAAAACCTGGAGAGAAAAAATCAACTCCAAAGAAGAAGCCCAAAAAGTCAGAATGATTATAACAGTTGGAGGCTCTATTGGAAGCGGAAAAACCACCCTAGCCCGGCGTTTGGCCAGGTATTACGGCTTAAAGTACTACTCTGTTGGTCATGCGATGAGAGAGCTTGCGAAGGAAAAAGGACTTTCTCTTATGGAACTGAGCAGGTTAGCAGAGAGGGACCACTCTATAGACAGGGAACTGGACAGAAAGCAGATAGAGCTTTCCCATGATGACGTTGTTGTGGACTCTAGACTTGGAGCCCATATGCTAGATGCTGATTTTCGTATATGGCTCGAGGTCTCAATAGATGTGGCTGCTCAGAGAACTGCTGGGAGGGACAACATACCTATCAAAAAAGCCAAGGAGAGGATAAAAGAAAGAAGGGCGAG
This sequence comes from archaeon, assembly GCA_029932835.1. Taxonomy (GTDB): domain Archaea; phylum Altiarchaeota; class Altiarchaeia; order JAFGQM01; family JAFGQM01; genus JAOZPI01. The sequence continues at coordinate 4,151 of JAOZPI010000050.1, forward strand.
CGAGGTTAAGAGATACAGGGAAATATATGGAATAGATCTAAATGATAAATCTGCCTATGATCTAGTGATTGACACTGATAACCTCACAGCAGACCAGGTTTTTCAGAGGTGTGTGGAGGCCCTCAATCCCATAATAAAGCCTCCTCAGAGCCGTCACTAATTCACGTTCCATGTTTTTATAACCCAAAGATCAAATTTATGCAAGGCCCAAAATGGCAGCTATAGAAGTTGGAAGGATATGCAAGAAACTCACAGGCAGAGAGGCTGGTAGGTACTGTGTCGTGTTGAGTATTATAGATGATAGCTATGTGGAGATTACTGGCCCTAGACCTATAACAGATGTGAGGAGGAGGAAATGCAACATACTGCATCTTGAGCCTACTGGTGACAAGATCGACATAAAGGCAAATGCGAGTGATGAGGAGGTGGAAAAGGCGATGGAAAAGGCAGGGCTTCTTGAAAAACTAAGGCAGAAGAAATAACCCCGAACTTTCTTCATTAACTTTTTCCCCTATCTGTTCTAAATACCACATGTCTGACATAATTGTCCGATCAGACGGCGAGACAGATCCCGCTTATGGTTCTCCACCGGACAAGAGGCCAGTTGAAGAGCTCCTGAGGAAGGGCGTGATAAATCTAGACAAACCGAGAGGCCCTACCTCGCACCAGGTTGCCTCTTGGGTTAAAGACATACTAGGAGTGAAAACTGGTCACGGGGGCACCTTAGATCCGGCTGTTTCTGGCTGTCTCCCCATCTTCCTTGGTACAGCCACCCGCTTAGCTGATTTGATGTTGCTGTCGAACAAGGAGTATGTCTGCCTCATGCGTCTCCACTCCCATGCCCCCAAAAAGGATATCTTGTCTCTCTTCCAAACCTTTAGGGGCAAGATCTATCAACGCCCCCCTGTCAAGAGCTCAGTGAAGAGGGAACTGCGAAAGAGAACCATCTACGATATAAAAGTTCTGGAAATAGAGGAAAGAGACGTACTGTTCAGGGTCTCATGCGAGGCTGGAACCTACATCCGGAAATATTGCCATGATTTTGGACTCCTTCTCGGAACAGGAGCCCATATGCAGGAGCTCAGAAGGGTAAAAAGCGGGCCCTTCACCGAAGACGATAGCCTTATCACCCTCCAGGACCTAAAAGACGCCTATGTTTTTTGGCGCGAGGGAGAAGAAAAGTTCATAAGGCGCTGCATTCTCCCCATGGAATATGCTCTCAAGGACCTCCCTAAGCTCTGGGTTCGTGACTCAGCTATAGATGCCCTATGCCACGGATCTGACCTAGCTGCTCCCGGGGTTGTAAAACTGGAAAAGTTTGGAGAAGGGAAAACTGTAGCACTCCTTTCCCTAAAGAACGAACTGGTGGCAATCGGCACAGCTCTAAAGCGCACAGAGGATATTGCTAAGGCCAAGAAGGGGTTTGTTGTCAAGACTACAAAGGTTTTTATGGAGCCTGGAACATATCCAAAATCATGGAAGAGGGATGGAGAAAAAATTTGAGCACTACTTTACAAGGAATCCCACCTCAAAGCCGCGCTATCGCACCCTCTCTCTTGTAGTTAATGGGCGGGAGCTTACTCTCAGAACAGCCTCTGGTCTTTTCTCCCCAAAGAGGATAGATAACGCCACCCTCCTCCTCATACAGAATATGAAACTAGGCACCGATATTCTGGATCTTGGGTGTGGCTATGGGGCCATAGGAATCTCCGCTGCTGTGGCACGTCCAGAAGCGACGGTTACAATGTCTGATATAAACCAACGGGCTATTGAGATAACCAGAGAGAACATCAACATGAACAACCTCCACAACGCCAGCGTGGTAGAATCCGACTTCTTCAAAAACATCTCCAAAAAATTTGACACTATTTTGATGAACCCTCCAATCTCAGCCGGCCTCGCACCGATTCTCACTGCTGTGGAGGACTCTAGGTCTCATCTAACCTCCTCTGGCACACTTCAAATAGTCGCCAGACATAACAAGGGCGGATCGAGGATTCAAAATAAAATGGGCGATGTCTTCGGCAATGTCCAAACCCTGGCAAAGCGTGGTGGCTTTCGTGTTTATATTTCCCATAATTCAACTATAACTCAATAAATTCGGCGCCGAGGTCTGGGCTGACTGGAGATACAAGAAGCTCCACCGTCAGCTACCCTCGGCTAACACAGGCTAAAGAACTCCGCGCCGAGGTCTGGGC